>CALDOC010000122.1 GCA_937914675.1 uncultured Sulfurimonas sp. | reverse complement strand
CGATACATGGATGAAAAACATTATCGCGTCGTAGCGCTTGGAAAACCAACGGAGGAGCAAAAAACCCAGTGGTTTTACCAAAAATACGTTCAACACTTCCCAAGAGCCGGCGAGATAGTGCTATTTGATAGAAGTTGGTACAACAGAGCCATGGTGGAATCCGTTTTTAATTTTTGCACCAAGAGAGAGTATGAAGACTTTATGAATGGCGTCAAAGGTTTTGAAAACGATCTCACTCGTCAGGGAATCATACTTGTCAAGCTCTATTTTAGCGTTACCAAAGACGAGCAAGCCTTAAGATTCGAAAGACGCAAAAACGATCCTCTTAGACAGTGGAAGCTTAGCGAAATCGATTTGCAGGCGCAAGAGAAATGGGACGACTTCACGACGACGAAATACAACATGATTAAGCAAACCCACTCTCACAACGCCCCTTGGACGATTGTAAGGTCCAAAGACAAGCAAAAAGCGAGAATGGAATCTTTAAAGGTGATTCTAAACTCCATGGATTACGAGGGAAGAGACGCGAATCTCAACTACGCGTTAGACCCAAAAATCGTCATATCGGGAGCGAGAGAGATAGAAATCATGAACGCTCAAAGAACGAGCAACGGCAAGTTTATCGGTTAGTCCAAAACAAAAATAAAGGAATAAGATGAAAGAGAGTAATCAAAACGAGCAAACGCGAGAAGAGGCGGAAAAACAAGAAGAGCCAGTAAATGGAGCCAAACAAGAGCAAAAAGAACCAAAAAAGAGTCAAAAAAAATCGAAACGAGTCAATGTTTGGGTAAAAAAATCGACGTTGGAATATGAAAAAGAGCTGGCCAGACTGCAAGTCGAGCTTTTGAAGTTTCAAAATCACGTCAAAGACAAAGGTCTCAAAATTTTGATGATATTCGAAGGACGCGACGCGGCTGGAAAAGGCGGCACCATAAAAAGAATCACCGAACACCTCAATCCAAGGGGAGCGAGAATAGTCGCCCTAGAAAAGCCGAGCGACCAAGAGACGACGCAGTGGTACTTTCAAAGATACGTAAAACACTTGCCATCGGCGGGAGAGATAGTTCTGTTTGACAGAAGTTGGTACAACCGATCCATGGTTGAGCCCGTCATGGGATTTTGCACGGAGAGACAGCATCACAAGTTTTTAAAAGACGCCCCCGAATTTGAAAAAATGATAGTGGACGAGGAGATACGCCTTTTTAAATTTTATTTTTCCGTGTCCAAAGCGGAACAGGCGAAAAGATTTCAAGAGAGAGAAACCGATCCTCTAAAACAGTACAAATTGTCTCCAGTGGACAAAGAGTCTCAAAAACTGTGGGATGAGTACTCGTTAGCGAAATTTATGATGCTCAGCGCCACTCACACGGACGTCGCGCCTTGGACGATTGTCAAAAGCGACGACAAGAAAAGAGCCAGAATCAACGCCATAAAGCACATTTTAAACTTTGTGGAGTATCCGGACAAAATAGACGCCAATAAGATAGTCGTGGACAAAGAGATCGTAGTTTATGGACGAGACGAAGCGATCGCCATGGAAAAAATGTTCAAGTTTTCGCTTAAATCTTAGAAAGAAGCGAGACGCGCCAATATCTTTTCCTTTAGGAAAAACCTCAATGGCGATGTTTCACTTTGAGTATCTCTTTTACGGCGTCGGCGCAGAGAGGTTCTATTTCCAAGATTTCGCCGGTCGCTATGAGCGCGACTCCCGCGTACTCGTGATTTGCGTTGAGAATCGCGTACTCTTCGTTTAGGCTCTTAACGACATAAACGACTCCTTCTTCGTCGCCATCGAGCTCCATTCCGATGGAAACGTCCTCTGGCAAATCTTCTAGCGGCTCTTTTAAAATCAGTGACTCGTCGAGCTCTCCAAAGGCTTGCGCGGGAGTAAGCGCCACATGAAAAGCGTCGCCCACTTTTTTGCCCTCAAGCGCCTCTTCTAATTTTTGAAACAGTTGGTCGTACCCGCCGTGAAGATAAATTATTTCATCGCTTTGGTCAACTACGTTGGCCTTTTCATCTTCTAGCTTTACTCTTATGGAAACAAGCGCGTTTTTTTCGATTTTTTGCATAAAAATCCTTTGTTTAAAATTTTCTCATCTGGCGATTATACATTTTTTTCTTCTATATTCACATGCTTGATTCTATCTTTTTAGCAAAATCATGGGAGAATGCTGAAATAAATTTCACCAAAAAATAAGGCTAAAATGAAATCCGCTCCCAAAAAAAATTATAATGACGTTAAAGCGAAGCCTCATAATAATAAAAGAAAATCCCCTCCCAAAAATAATCTCTTAGACATGGCTCCTAGAAAAGAGGTCGAAGAGATGTTTATGAATTGGTTTAAAAAACGCAATGGCGTTGGTCAAATTATGACAAAACAAGACGTAGTTCAATCGATTATAAAAAAACTAGATTCAAAACAAAACAGCGCTTTAGAAGACGCCATGAATGAGTTGAAACATGAAGGGTTGATTGAAATGCAAGAAGATGGAGTTACTTTGGTTTTGACTCAAAAAGGCGCCGAGAGTAATCTCAAAAAATAACGTTCAAACAAGGAGTTAGCCTATGATTATAGATAAATTGGAAAACTACAATATGTATCATTTTGGAAGCGCTTGGAAAAAAGCGTTTGAATTTTTGAACTCATTGAGCGCCGATTCGGAGGATAAAAAGTACCAGATACAAGGTGACGACGTCTTTGCTTTGGTTATGAGCTATAAGACCGCTAAAGCCCAAAAAGCCATACTTGAATCGCATAGAGATTACGTAGACGTGCAAACCGTTTTAGTTGGAGCGGAGGGATTCGAATGCTTTATGAGAGATGAACTTGTCATAGATACTCCGTACGATAGTTCAAAAGACGCGGAGTTTTATAAACGAATCGTTCCGGGATACGCTCGCGTCGACGTAGCCGTTGGAACGTTTGTGGCGCTCTATCCCCACGACGCGCACATGGCTGGTTTGATGATTGAAGAAGAGAAATTCATAAAAAAAGTGGTCGTTAAAATAAAAAAAGACTTATTGCTTCGAATGGGGTGAGCAAAATGAGATATTATCTCACCCCGTCACAAACAATCGTAAAACAACTGCCATCGTCAGTCGGACTGTAAATCAGGTCGCCATCAAAGCGTTCTTTCATAATCTTCATACTCATGTACAAGCCTATTCCCGTCCCTTTTCCTTGCTCTTTTGTCGTAAAGTAGGGGTTGAAAATTTTCTCTCTTATCTCTTTTGGCACTCCACCTGCGTTATCTTCTATCATGATGATTGGAACGTTCGAGCCTGACAATGCCGCTCCTCTACGCATTGTTATATTTATAAGCTTCTCTTGAACCGTTGAGTCGTCAAAAGCGTCTTTCATGTTTGAGAGTATATTTATTATCACCTGTTCCAATAGATCTTCATGCCCTATGATTGAGATATTTTCACTTGTTGATTTTATGGCGGTTTTTATGTTATGTCTTTTTAATTGAGCGCCTATGATGACCATACTCTCGTCAACGGCATGAGAGATTTTAAATAACGCGGACTCTTTCTCCGGTTTTGCGAAGTTTATAAAAGTCTCTATGATTGAGGACATGTTTTGGCATTGGTCTTGGATGAATGAGCTGCTTTTTTCTACAATTTGAGGTTCTAATTTTGCCATTTTTGAAAGAAGAGACAGATTTACCACCGTGCCGCTTATGGCATTGAGGGGTTGTCGCCATTGATGGGCTATCATGCCGACCATGTCTCCCATCTGAGCAAGTTTTGATTGCTGGAGAAGTCGCAGGTCTTGTTCTCTGATTTCATATATCTGCGCGTCAACCTCTTTTTGTAGATTCTCATTGATGTATTGAATCGCAGCTTCCGCTTTTTTGCGCTTTGTTATATCTTGAGCGTAACCAACGATTCCCGCGTATTCTCCTTTTTCATCTTTTAAGAGAGAAAGAGACAAGTCAATGTCTATGAGATCTTTAGATTTTTTAATTGCGCGGAATTCAGTGTTATATTCTCCATATTTCAAAACTGATTCAATGTTTATACGAAACGAATCCAAATCTTCTTCCAAGTGAATCAGTGATATATGCTTGCCTAAAACTTCATCAGCTTTATAGCCGTAAAGAATTTCCGAGCCATGATTCCAAGTCATAATGCTTCCATGAACGTCCGTTGTTACGACGCTGTCATGAATCTGTTCAATTATTTGCCCTTGCTGTACGTATGTAAGTTCTATGTTTTTTTGCTTCGTAATGTCGGTGGCGATTCCAACAACGCTAAACGCCTTGCCATCGGAATCGTATTGTATCAGGCCTTTGCTCGTCACCCATATCCACTCGCCGCTAAGATGTTTGAGTCGATGGGTTATTTCGATATTTTCCATTTTGGCGTCAATTGCTTTTTGAACTTTTGGCATAAGAGGCTCGGCGTCGCTAGGATGGACAAGATTTTCCCATGTCGACAAGAGCGTTGGCAGTTCGTCATTTTTATAGCCCAGCATTCTCTTCCATTGAGAGGAATAGTACATGGCTGCGTCTAAAAGATTCAACTCCAAAGCGCCGGCTTTGCTTCCAAAAAGAGCCAATTCCATGCGCTCTTTTTTTGCTCTTATGGATTTTTCCTCTTCAACTCTCTGTGTCACGTCGGCAATCGTCCATACGTACTCGTTATATTCCTCATTGGTGTCGCCAGATATATGGGCCCAAAACAGCGTCCCATCCCTTTTTTTGAGCTGGTACTCTATTTCAACC
>CALDOC010000121.1 GCA_937914675.1 uncultured Sulfurimonas sp. | reverse complement strand
TTGGGTAGAGTCTTGTTCCGCTTCCGCCTGCTAGGATTATGCCTTTCATTTATATCTTTCCTTTTTCTAAATCATAAAAATAGTTCGTAGCCTCGACAAACCCATCAACGCTACCGCAATCAAATCTTTTGCCTTTGAACTTATACGCCAAAACTTTGCCTTCTTTTGCCAAAGTTAAAAGCGCGTCCGTTATCTGAATCTCTCCGCCTTTTCCTGGTTTTGTAGTTTCTATCACTTCAAATATTTCAGGTATGAGTATGTATCTACCTATGATGGCTAGGTTAGATGGCGCGTCTTTTGGGTCTGGTTTTTCTACCATGTCGTTTACTTTGTAGAGGTTCTCTTCTATGAGTTCACCTGAAATAACTCCATATTTGTTTGTGTGTTCTTGTGGTATTTCTTCTATGGCGACTATGCAACACTCTGGATGCTTAGCGTACACTTCAACCATTTGAGTCAAAACCGACTTTTCATCATTGTCGCATAAGTCGTCGGCTAGCACTACCGCGAAAGGTTCGTCGCCTATGAGCGTTTGTCCCGTAAGTATGGCATGACCAAGACCTTTCATCTCCACTTGTCTTGTGTAAGAAAAAGTGCATCGATTTATTACGCTTCTTATCTCTGTAAGATAATGCTCTTTAGCCGTGCCCTTTATTTGGTGTTCTAGCTCGTAAGAAACGTCAAAGTGATCTTCTATTGAGCGTTTGCCACGGCCTGTGACTATCGCCATAGTGTCCATGCCAGCTTCTATGGCTTCTTCCACTCCGTATTGCAAAAGTGGTTTAGTGAGTACGGGAAGCATCTCTTTTGGTATGGCTTTTGTGGCTGGAAGAAATCTTGTTCCGTAGCCTGCGGCTGGAAATAGACACTTCTTTATTGATTTTGAGTTCTTCATTTATGGCTTTCCTTATTCTATTTTACTTAATATAGAGATTTTACTATCTTTAAGCTGTTCACTTTCTGAATGAAATGTTTGATTATATTCTCAGAAAATCTTTGTCCACTCTTCAAGCTTGCCAATCATCTCGACATGAGTCAAATAAACTCTTAAATCAAACTCCGCTTGATGATAACGCGGTTGCATGTGTTCGCAGAGTTTATAAAAAGCTTTGTCGTGTTCTTTCTCTTTAAAATGCGCGAGTTCATGTACCACTATCATTTGCAAAAACTCTTCTGGAACGCTCTTAAACATCGACGACACTCTTATCTCGTTTTTCGCTTTGAGCTTGTTTCCTTGAACGCGTGAGACGAAGTGGTGGGTTCCCAACGCATTGTGAATTACATTTATTTTTCCATCATATACGGTTTTGCTCAGTGGCGCCGATTTTTTCATGTACTCGTTTTTTATCTCGCTTGTGTAAGCGAATAAATTTTTATCGGTTTTAAAATTATGCGATTTTGGGTATTTCCCCAATAAATAGGATGAGAGTTTATTTTTTTCTATCAGCCCCACAACCTGCGCTTGGATTTGGGCTGGGTAGTGGTTGAGATACTTTAGTTTCATTTCTCGAGCAGTTTTTTGATACTTTTTTCTATGTCTTTTGGGGTTGTTGAGGAGGAAAACCTGTCGACCACTTTGCCATTTCTGTCTACCAAGAATTTGGTGAAGTTCCATTTGATGGCGTCGGTCAAAAAACCGCCCTTCTCTTTTTTGAGAAACTTGAAAAGCGGGTCGGCTCCATCGCCGTTTACGTCCACCTTTGCGAACATGTCAAAGTCTATGTGATACGTTCCTTGACAAAAGAACTTTATCTCTTTGTTCGTCCCCGGTTCTTGTTTTGAGAACTGGTTCGAGGGAAAGCCAAGCACCATGAAACCCTCTTCTTTGTGGTCGGCATAGAGCTTTTGCAAGCCCTCGTACTGAGGGGTGAAACCGCATTCGCTCGCCACGTTCACTATGAGTAAAACCTTGTTTTTGTAATTTGCCATAGACATGTCTTGTCCATCTATCGTCGTAACGTTAAAATCATATAAGCCCATCTTTTTTCCTTTGTAATTTTAAAGGATCCAAACGCTGAAGTTCTTCCCTTTTATCTTGCCTTTGTTGAGCTTCGAGTGAGCCTCTTTTATGGACTCTCTCGCTATCGCCACGTAAGACTGCCTGTCGTAAATGTCTATCTTGCCGATGCTCGCGCCTTGCAATCCAGCCTCTCCAGTTAAAGCGCCGAGTAAATCGCCCGCCCTTATCTTGTCTTTTTTGCCGCCCTCTATAACGAGGGTCACATACTGCGGTTTCATCTCAAAGCCGATTTTTATCTTTAAATCGTTTGAGTTTGCAAAGATTCTAGAACCGTTTCTGTACTCCTGCGCTTTTTCCTCTTCGTAATCGCTATAAAGAGTTATCGCCACGCCTTTGGCTCCAGCTCGTCCCGTTCGACCGATGCGATGAGTGTACGTTTCGTCGCCAAAAGGGATGTCGAGGTTCACGACCATGCTCAACTCTTTTATGTCGAGTCCTCGCGCGGCTACGTCCGTCGCCACCAAAATGGGACAAGATTTGTTTGCAAACTGTACGAGAACGTCGTTACGTTCGTACTGTTCTAGGTCTCCATGAATGGCGATTGCGTCGATGTTGACTTTTTGTAGACTCTCCGCCAACTCTTTTGCTTGGATTTTTGTGTTTGTGAAAACTATGACGTTCTCTGGCGAGTAAGTGCTTAAAATGTTGATGAAAGTTTGCGTCTTGTCGTCCGTTTTATAAAAACGTTCCGTGATTTCGTTGGCGCTTTCTGTCGCGACCGTTCGCACGCTAACCGCGTCTCTTTGAACTTTTTTGCTCACGTTGAGTATCTCTTTGTCGTAAGTGGCGGAGAAAAGGAGAGTTTGTCTTGTTTTTGGAACGAACTCCAACACGCTCTCTATCTCTTCGATAAAACCCATGTCCAACATTCTATCGGCTTCGTCAAAAACCAAAGTTTCCAAATCGCTCAAATCCAAACTCGATTTGTTTAGATGTTTTAAGACGCGTCCAGGCGTTCCAACGATGATATGCGCTTGATGTTCAAGCGAGCCTAGTTGTTTACCAAACGATTCGCCGCCGCAAAGGATAAGAATCTTGACGTTGTGTTGAAATCTCGCGATGCGACGCAACTCTTTGGCCACCTGATCGGCCAACTCGCGAGTTGGACACAAAACGAGCGATTGAACGCGAAACTTTTTGACGTCTAGCTTATGAAGTAGGCCTATTCCAAAGGCGGCCGTTTTTCCACTGCCCGTTTTCGCTTGCGCAATCACGTCTTTGCCCTCCATGATGAGAGGAAGAGCCTCCGCTTGAACATCGGTCATGTTCTTATAACCAAGAGAGTCGAGGGTTGTTAGCATCTCTATTGAAAGAGGAAGTGTAGAAAAGTTCATGTTTAAATCTTTTTTAAAATTATAGCGTTAATCTTCTGTTGGATTTTCAAACTTTTGCACTTCTTGCATGCTTTTGAGCACTAAATTCTCTATGGTTTGACGTTCAAGATTGTATTTTTTTTCAAAAATATATATGGATTTAATGTCAAAAGTTTCCGTGTTTTTTACAATTTCATAAATCTCGCCAAGAAGCCCTTTTGATTCGCTAAGCGCTAGACTTACCTCGTCGGATATATTCATGCTCTCAAGTATCTCTTCTAACTTTCTTCCAAAAAGAGTGTCTATCAAAGAGAGAACTCCAACCATGTAAGCTTCTCCGAGCATATTGCTCTTCACGTTTGGTTGGATTGCTTTTAGGATGCTTTCCATAAGCTCCGTGCGATTTTTCACCATAAGCATAAGAGGAGAACGACCATCTTTCGAGACGGACTTTGAGTATATCATGAGCATTAGCCACTGCCCTATCGTCTTGCGTCCCATGAGAGTGAGTACATGGTGTATGGAAGAGATTCTCTTGCTAAAGTGAAAATAACCCGAGTTCATGAACTGCAAAAGCTGCACCGTAATTTCTGGATTGTTTTCAAATTCCAAAGTGAGTTCGTCGATGTTAACGTCTTGCATTAAAAGGTTGTAAAGCTTTAAAACGTTCATTTGCGACGGTTCGTATTTTGCGTTTTGTAAAATTTTTGGTTTTGCGAAAAAATAACCTTGAAACCAATCACATCCGAAAGCTAAGGCTTCTGTGTAAGTTTCCAAGTCGTCTACATGGCTACCAATAATTTTTATCTCGTTCTCTTTAAGCTCATTTACTAACGCTTTTGTCTCATGAGGCAACTCTTCGTCAAAATTTATCTTCACGTACGACAACTCTTTAAACACAATTCTATATTTGTCCATATGAGCTTCGTCTAAATCTAAATGACTTACGCAAAGCGAATAACCCTTCTCATGAAGCTGTTGCATACGCTCAACAACTCTCTCGTTTATGGGAATGCTTCTCAAAAGGCTAAAAACGAAAAAATTGTTTGGTATGGAGAAAATGATGTCATTCATGAGAAACTTTTCATCTATTCTCACAAAACCTCTTCTATCGCCTAAAATGGAACGCGTTCCAAATTTGTTCAATACGCTATTTATAACAGAAGAAGTGGTATGTCTATCATCGGTGCTAACGCTATTCTTATTCGCGTCATGATAGAGAATTTCATACGCGCAAAGCGTTGAATTTTTGTCAATGATTGGTTGTCGACCTAAATATACGTTTTTCATAATTACTTTCCTATCTCTTTTGTGATTTTTGTTTAAACGTATACATAATGATAGATGCCGCCACCGCTACGTTAAAACTTTTTATGCCCTCTTGCATCTCTATAGTTACTACCTCGTCGCAAAGATTTAAAATTTTTTGTGAAAGTCCCTTTCCTTCGTGGCCCATCAGAAGAACCCATTTTCTTGGAACAGTCGCTTCCATGAGAGGAGTGGAACTTTGAGTAACTTCCGCCGCGAATATTTTGTAACCGCTTTTTTTTAAACTCTCTATTGTACCAAAAATATCTTCATAAATATGTGTCTGTAAAAGAGCGGAGTGGCCCATGGATACTCTGAGGGCCCGTCTATTAAATGGATTTGGCGCCTTCGATGGCAAAAGATAAGAGTTTACTCCCAATGCGGCGGCGCTTCTCGCTATGGAACCAACGTTTTCACTTGAACTTATTTCATCTAGCATAATGACGTTGTCCCCTAAATTTTTCAACTCCGTTTGAGGCGGTCTTGTTCCGTGCATCATGCAGTTGTGATGAAGCGTATGTCCGACTACTTTTTCTAACTCTTTTTTCTCGGCCACATATAAAAACTCTATCTCTTTTCTCTCCACTAAAGCTTTAAACTCGTCATAATACTCTTGAGTCGCTAAAATGCTTTTAATTTTTACTTCACTCTCTAAAAGTAGATTCACCACCTTTGGAGAATCCGCTATAAAACTATTGTCAGCGCTAAATGCGTTCTCTCTTATTTTTTTATATATAAGAAGTTCTGCTTGGAGTATGTCATCTACTTGTATTAAATTCATCTTTTAACCTTTAATTTCGAATCATTTTAATGTATATAGGCTTAAAGGAATATTATATTCTGGGTCTGAAAATGGCTGTAACCTCGGCTACATGGGATTTTGATCTGGAATGTTTGTTTGAGGATTTAGTTAATACATTGTGGTATTTTTGGAAGAAGATAGGAGATGTT
>CALDOC010000120.1 GCA_937914675.1 uncultured Sulfurimonas sp. | reverse complement strand
AGATGTGGAAAAAGCGCGTAGTTTTGAAAAACGAAACCAATGTTGCGATCTTGGGCTTCCATATTGTTGCGTTTGTCAAAAATAATCTGATCGTTAACGCGCAACGAACCGCTATTGGCGGTTTCAAAACCCGCGATAACGTTAAGCAAGGTTGATTTTCCGCTTCCGCTTTTCCCTAGGATTGAAATAATCTCTCCTTTTTCAATCTCCAAATTAACGTCTTTTAGCACGGGTTTGTCAAAACTTTTGTTTAATTGTTTTAATTCTAAAATCATTTTTGCCTCTTTAGCATTGTAATTGTTAAGGGAATAAGCGCGATCGCTATAACGCTTAGGACGTATATGGACGATTCATGGAGCATTTGCGAATTGGCCAACGCGTACGTTTTAGTCGCCAGGGTTTCGTAGTTGAATGGGCGCAAAACCAATGTGATGGGCAACTCCTTGACGGCGCTGATAAACACCAACGCGAAACCGAACAGAAGCGGGTTTTTCATCAAAGGAAGCTCGACCTTGAGCATGGTTTTAAAGTAGTCGTAGCCAAGCGACCTCGAAGCCCTGTTCAAATCAAAGCTGATTCTTTCAAAACTGGACTCGACGGTGTTGATGGCTATCGCGGAAAAACGAACGATATACGCGAAAAGAAGAGCGAAGAACGAGCCGCTCAAGAACAGAGTGGTGGTGAAATAGTGCTCTATCAGCCACTTGTCAATGTCCGCAAACAACATGATGATTCCTATGGCGATCACGGCGCCGGGCATGGTAAAGCCCAAGGAAATGATCTTGCCAACGTATTTGTTGAGCGTCGTTGGGAAAATCCGACTCGTATAGCCGACTAAAAACGCCAATACCATAATGATCGAAGCGCTTAAAGTCGCGGAGAAAAAACTATTTTTGAGAATGGTTAAAAACTCTTCGTCCAACATATTTGCGGCGTATTCGAACGAGTAAACGCCTACCCAAATGAAAGGAATGACAAAACCAAAAATAATGGGCAAAGAGAGAAAGAAATAGGTCAGAT
>CALDOC010000119.1 GCA_937914675.1 uncultured Sulfurimonas sp. | reverse complement strand
GTAATATACAGTGATTTGAATGGCTCCGTGTTTGAAACATGGGACGAGGGCAGGTCTTTTACGTCCGCCGAGGGGACAAAAAGCATGATAAAAATTACAGGGTACTTCACGGATAAAGTATGGGGCAAAGCGACAAAAGAGATGTGGATTAAATCTCAAGACGCGACAAAGAGATAGGTAAGCATGAAAAAAATTTTAATCATTAGCCATGGAAATATTGGTGAACACTTCATTCAAAGAACTTTAGAAACGCATAGCAGTGAAAACATCTACTATATCGTGCAAACTAAAGAGAAAGTTTTTAAAAATATAAATCCAGCAAAATTTAAATTTTATGAATTTGATCCAACAAGCTTATATAAGCTTGCTAATTTGCTTAAGATGGAATTTGTGCAAGTTTTGATTGCGATGGATTCGATGATTGACGTCGAAAATACAATTAAAAACATTAGAACCATCAAAAAACAGCTTCGCGTCGTAGTGTTAAATCAGTGGAACTTAAAGAACGAAGACCCTAACGTCATTCTCATTAACACAAATGAAATTTTAGCTTCGAGATTAATAGATTATCTTCCAAACGTACCCGTTATCGCCCAAAACGTAGGAATGGGAGAGGGTGAAATAATGGAAGTTCTAGTACCATTTGGAAGTTCGTTCGTTTATAAGCACATTGGAGTCATAGAGCAAAACAATTGGAAAATCGTCGCCATATACAGAAATAGAAAACTGATAATACCTTCAAGAAGAAGAATGATTCAACCAAACGATTTGCTTCTTTTGGTAGGCGATCCCGCAGTGCTAAAATCCGTTTACCGCGCCATTAAACGTGAACTTGGGCAGTTTCCCGAACCCTTTGGCTCTAACTTGTACTTATTCATTGATATGAACATTGTAGATCACTCAACTATAAAAGAGTTAGTCAGACATGCGGTATACGGGCATAAAACGTTCAAGCATGATTTAATTATTAAGGTTGTGAATCCTTCTAACATTGAGATGTTGCAATATATTAAAGGACATAGAGATTTAAACGTCGTTGTGGAGATTGATTATGATAGCGTTGATTTTGCGGCTCTTTTTTATAAAGATATGAAATTTTATCATATTGGCTTGGTGGTAGTTTCTAAAGAGATGTTTGCGGATTATAAAGTGCGAAAGACTCTTTATGGCGCGCATATTCCCATACTTAAGATTTCTAATAAAGAATTTTCAACTCTCAAAGACGTTGGGCTTATACTTTCGGATAACCGCGATTTGGAAAAAATATCCTCAACCATCTTTGACATATCCGAACAGATGAATTTAAATATTGAACTTCACAACTATATGAGTGAACATCAAGACGCAAGGGAACAAGTAATAGAACACTACAACAATCTTTCAACTATATTTTCAAAGACGATTAAAGTGATGAAAGAGAATGAAAACCCAATACGAGTTTTAAAGAAAAAAGAGAATTTTATTCAAATACTTCCATTTACAAATAAACTAATTAGACCTAGAATGCTTTCAATATTTTCTACGGACAGCGAAAAGTTATATTACAAACTTGATGAATATCATCAAATATTTATACCAGTGCAACTATAGTCAATGAAGAAATAAAGAGTTAACAAAAGAATTAAGTTGAGTGTTTTTTGAGAAGATTTAAAAAATATTTGGTGACCCCGAGGAGAATTGAACTCCTGTGACATGGATGAAAACCATGGATCCTGACCGCTAGACGACGGGGCCAAATACGTAGTGTGGTGTCCTGTGATGGATTCGAACCATCGGCCACATCATTAAAAGTGACGTGCTCTACCAGCTGAGCTAACAAGACTTAATCTCTTAATGTTAAGAGGCTGAAATTATAGGCAAAATCAATTTATATGTCAAGCGAAAGAGAAAAGAATTTAGATATTCGCATTATTTTGAACAACCGTTATTTAGGGTTAATTTAAGGTTAATACAGTAAAATCAAAAAATCAAAAAAAAGGAATATAAATGAAAAATTCTATCAAAATAGGATTATTAGTATTGGCAGCCACCATGTTCTCAACTGGATGTGCTCAAAAAGTGAGGATTAAAGCTCTTCAGCCAGCTGAAGTTGGCGAAATGGCGGTTAAGAAAAAAGTTGCCGTAAGTAACTTTAAAAATGATTCGGTTGGCATATCTGGGAAAATAGAATCTGAAATTGCAAAGCAACAGTTGGACAAAGAGAGATATTTTACCGTTCTAAGCAGAAAAGACATGGCAAAGGTAATTGCGGAGCAAAAATTACAATCTTCAGAGTTGATGGATGAATCTACAAGCTCAAAAGTTGGTAAACTCATTGGGGCTCAAGCTATTATTAATGGTGAAGTGACTTCAGCGAACGCTGAAAGCGGCACTTATCAAGAAGATAGAGAAAAGTGTCTAAAATATTATAAAGATAGCGGCGAGTGCGCGCAGTACAGATATTATAAAGTGACTTGTAAGACAACGCAAGCTTCTGTAGCGGTTAACATCAACATAGTAAACGTTGAAACGGGATCAATAATTTACGGAGATACAATTAGTAAAAATTATAGCGCCGACTCATGTAAAGCTGGCCAGACAACGTTAGGTTTGCTTACAATGGATAGTGGACCAAAACAAATACTATCAAAAGGACAAGCGTTAAATTCATTGGCGTCATCAATAGCTCAAGAATTTGTATATAAATTGACTCCTAACTATGTATATTTTAACGTTACGTTGCTAGAAGATATTGAACTCGATAACGTAGGCAATAAACAAGGCATGGAGTTTGAAGCCGCGTTAGCTTTTATCAAAGCCGCTCGTTATGATAGAGCCAAAAGTTATTTAGAAAAATTAATGAGAGAATTTGATGGCAAGAGCTATGCCGTAGACTATGATTTGGGCGTTATTTACGAAGCAACGGGTGATTTTGACAAAGCAAAAGAGTTGTACGTTTTAGCTGACAAGCAAACTGTTCAACCAGTTGAAGAGATTAATTTGGCGATTAACAGAATAGACGGCCTAATTGAAAAAAGAGATGAAGCTAAAAGACAAATGCAAGCAAAATAAATCAATGAATTTATTTATTATTTCCATTTCCATGGTCTTCATGTCTTTTATGACTGGATGTGGGGGAAAAGCCCCTTCTCCAGTTGAAAAAGTCGTTCCTACTCCCGAATGGGTTAACAGCGTTCTTCCCAATGACACGCAAACAAAAATGTTTGGCATGGCGGTTGAAAAAGATAGAGATAGCGCTATAAAAGCGGCATTGACGGACATGGTCTCAAGACTTGGCACGACAATAGAATCATCTTTCGAAAGCAATCAAAAAGTAGAAAACTCATACTCGACTCTTAGCGTTAAAAGTAATATCAAAGCCGATATTTCTAAAATAAAGATTAATAACTATAGGGTAGTGAAATCTTTTAGAATCAGTTACAATGAATTCGCCGTTATGATTGAGACGGATAAACAAAAGTTCATCAGCGGTCTCAAAAGTAATTTAGAAGTAGAAAAACAAGATATACAACAAAAGTTTGACGCTCTGAAGAATCAAGATTCTTTAAGTAGATACAATGCAAAACAAGAGTTGTCACAAAGAGCGAATAATCTTGTTCCTACTATATTGATGTTGTCTCAACTTGATAAAAGTTTTTCTCAGCAATTGAATTTGAATTATGTCTCTTCTAAAAAACAAGAGTTCTTAATGGAATCGAATAAGCTTAAATTCTATGTAAGTGGCGATGAGAAATCATCTATTTTTGTTAAAAAAATTAAAGATTACTTAGCCCAAAATAGCTTTAATATTTCAAATTCAAAAGAGAACGCAATACATATAAAGTTATCAACTACTGACAATATTACCAATCAAAGCATATCAATAGCGGTTTTAACGCTAAACATTGGCGTTTTTGACAATGGGAATAATATAGGTGGAAAGTCACTTATATTAAAAGAGAGATACAATTCATCTTTGAGCAGCGTTTATAAAAACGCTTCCATACATCTAGAAGAAGAGATACGTTCTCAAGGTCTAAACGAAGTTATTGGCATTAAATTAAATATCAATATATAAGCGATAATTTAGACTGTTTTTACGCATGTGGAGTCAATAAATCCACATGCCGACCTTTACCAATCATTAACTCCATAATAATATACTTTCATTACAAAAAAATCAAGGTTGACATGTAATGATAACTAAAATAGAAGCTGTTAAAAAAGAAGTTGCGAAGGTTGTCGTTGGGCAAGAGAAGATGATAGACTCTCTTTTAATCGCTCTTTTGTGCGAAGGACACATACTCATTGAAGGCGTTCCCGGACTCGCAAAAACCACAACCGTCAACGCTCTCTCAAAAGCGCTAGGACTCAACTTTAAACGCGCTCAATTCACTCCCGACCTTTTGCCTTCGGACATATTGGGAGCGGAGATTTACGATCCGCAAAACAATCAATTTAAAATCAAAAAAGGTCCAATTTTTACCAACTTGTTGCTCGCCGACGAAATCAATCGCGCTCCCGCGAAAGTTCAATCGGCTTTGCTTGAAGTGATGCAAGAAAAACAAGTGACTTTGGGTGACGCCACGTTCAAACTTGACCTTCCATTTTTTGTCATGGCCACGCAAAATCCCGTAGAGCAAGAGGGCGTTTACCAACTTCCCGAGGCGCAGCTAGATAGGTTCATGCTTAAACTTCTCGTTGATTACAACACGAAAACCGAAGAACTTGAAATAGCTCGTCGCATCTCAAGCGGCAAGTTTGAAGAGATTCACCCCGTGCTTTCCCATGACGATTTGGAGAAACTCAAAGAAGAAGTGAAAAACATTCATGTGGACGCGCAAGTGGAAGAGTACATGATTGAACTTGTAAACGCGACTAGAAACCCTTCGGAGTATGGTCTAGATAGCATAAAAGAGTACATTCAGTTTGGAGCGTCCCCCCGCGTTAGCATAGACATGTTCAAGGCGGTAAAAGCCATGGCTTTTATGCGCGGCAAAGATTTCGTGACTCCCGTGGACGTCGCTTACATAGCCAAAGAGCTTATGAGACATCGCATTGTTCTCTCTTACGAGGCGGAAGCCGAGGGTATTACGACGGATGAAATTATTCAAAAAGTACTTGAAACAGTTACGATACCATAGGTTGTCGTTTTGAGCAAACTACAAAAAATTTTGGTTCGCGCTCGTCGCCAAGTCTTTAGCGAGATGGTTGGAAACAATCCATCCATTTTTGTTGGCGAGGGCTACGACTTTATAGAACTTCGCGAGTACATGCCCGGCGACGACATTCGTCGCATTGACTGGAACATAACCGCTAAAATGCAGACCCCCTACATCAAAATATTTCGCGAAGAGAGGGAACTCAACGTGGTAATCGCTTCTGTTTTAAACGGAAGCGTGCATTTTGGGTCAAAAAAGTTCAAGCAAGACGTTATCGCCGAAGTTGTGGCTCAACTGAGTTATTCCACTCTCAAAAATGGCGATTTGTTGAGTTCGTATATATTTACGGATAAAATGAACGCTCACAACAAACCTAGTAAAAAAATTCATCAAGTCCAAAAAGTGGTGAGTGAAATTTTGGATTTTAATGCGCTTAACCAACAGTGTGATTTTAAAGTTTTAGCGGAGACTCTTTACAAGAGGCTCAAAAGAAAATCGCTTATTATCGTAGTTGGCGATTTTTTTGACGTTCCCGACTTTAAATTGCTCGCTAGAAAACATGAAGTGGTCGCCGTCGTAGTTCGCGATCATTTGGAAGAAAACCCACCGCAAATGGGTTTCGCGTCTTTAGTCGACCCTGAGAGCGGATCTACTTTGGAGGGTGACTTCAACGCGTCTTCTATCAGCGCTTACGCCAAAAGAGTTCACGCTCACGACAGGGAACTTTACGACGCCTTTAGAAAACAGCAGATTCGTTTCACGAAAATATATACGGACTCTGGCGTGAGCGTCGCGCTCAGACGACTTTTTGAGGCTAAATAATGGAAGAAAAAATCAAAGAAATTCCCATTCATGACATAAAACCGCTTGTAGAAATTCAAGAGTACTCTTTGTACTATTTTTCAGCGCTTATGATTTTAGCGGCTCTTGCAATTGCGGGGATTGTTTACCTTTTAGTCAAATACTTTAAATCGAAAAAGGCTTTTAACGTAAGAAAAGAGCATTTTAAACTTTTGGCGGAGATAGATTTTGGAGACGCTAAAAAGAGCGCGTACGACATAACGCTTTATGGCGCCACTTTTAAAAACGACACTTTAAGACATTTGGACATATATGAAGAGTTGACACAAAAATTAGAAGAGTACAAGTACAAAAAGAGCGTAAATGAGATAAACCATGAAGTGAAAAATTACGTTGAATTGTATAGAGGCATGATTGATGTTTAGCGGTTTATATTTTGAATTTCCTCTTTTTTTACTCATAATTTTTCTATTTATGATTTGTGAAAAATTTTGCAAGATGAAAAATACGTCCATATATTTCCCTCATGCGAGTAAGTTTATGGACAACTCGATTTCAAGTTCTAAAACGTTGTTTTTTTTAAAATGGCTAGGAATAATGACGCTTATTTTCGCTTTGGCGTCGCCAGTAAAAGACGAGACTTACGAGTTACAACCAAAACATGGACATGAAATAGCCATGATAATAGACGCTTCTCAGTCGATGCAAGCGAGAGGCTTCGATGAGAGTAACATTAATCTCACAAGATTTGACGTTGTGAAAAGCATAGTGAGCGATTTTATCAGTAAAAGAAAAACCGACAACATTGGCTTAGTGGTTTTTGGCGCTTACTCTTTCATAGCGTCTCCTTTGACTTACGATGAGCATATACTAAACCGCATAGTTGCGCAGCTTCAAATCGGGATGGCGGGACAGTACACGGCGCTTTACGAGTCTTTGGCTCAAGGCGTCAATCTTTTAAAGATGACGCAATCGAAGTCAAAAGTCGCCATACTTTTGACGGATGGTTATAGCACTCCAAGCGTGGACAAAGTTCCTCTCGACGTAGCGCTGGAGATGGCGAAAAAAGAGGGCATAAAAGTCTATCCAATTGGAATCGGTTCACCAAATGGACGAGATGGTTACAATAAAGAAGTGCTTTTAAAGATTGCCAAAGAGACTGGCGGAGTCGCTTTTGGAGCATCGAGCGCGACCGAACTGCTCAGCGTTTACAAAAAAATCGACGAGTTGGAGAAGTCCGAGATTAAAAACGAGAGTTATACGTACTTGAAGTATTATTATATCTACCCACTCTTTTTAGGCTTTTTATCTCTGATACTATATATATTTTTGAGAAATAAGAGAGGGAGCGAGTAATGAGTTTTTTACATCCGGAAATATTGTATTATCTTCTTCCTCTGGCGTTGATTTTATTTGGATTCTTGCTTACCCAAAAAGAAGCGCAAGCGACGTTTTTTAGCCAAGAGGTTATGGAGAAGCTCAAAGTGACGCAAAAAAATTTGACGCAAAGAGCTAGAAACGCGCTTTTTATGATTATAAGCGTCTTAATCATCATAGCGTTGGCTGGTCCCGTCATAAAAGAGGGAAAAGTTGAAGTAAAAGCCAAAAGCGCGGACGTCATGATAGC
This sequence comes from uncultured Sulfurimonas sp., assembly GCA_937914675.1. GTDB lineage: Bacteria > Campylobacterota > Campylobacteria > Campylobacterales > Sulfurimonadaceae > Sulfurimonas. The sequence continues at coordinate 3,438 of CALDOC010000119.1, read as the reverse complement.
TCTTGACATCTCTGATTCGATGTTGGCCGAGGACGTTTATCCAAATCGTTTGGAATCGGCGAAACAAAAAGCTATGGAACTTTTAAAGTTGGCGCCAAATGAGAGAATGGGGGTAATAGCGTTCGCCAAAAACTCGTACCTCGTTTCTCCCCTTAGTTTTGACCACAACGCCGTTGGATTTTTACTTCGTCAACTCGACACGACGTCCATCACGGAAAAAGGAACAAACCTTTTGTCCATGCTAAACGTAGTCGACTCAAGCGTGAAAAAAGAGTCCAAAAAGTATCTTCTCATTTTAAGCGACGGCGGAGACGGCAGTGATTTTTCCAAGGAAATAGCGTATGCGAAAGAGAAAAACATAGTCGTTTTTATTTTGGGAATTGGCACTGTTAAGGGATCGCCCATAAAAGCCAAAGATGGAAAATTCATCAAACAAAATGGCGAAATAATCGTTTCAAGACTCAATGAAAACATCGTAAATCTCGCTACGAAAACCGCTGGCGTTTATATAGAAAACGTTCGTTCGGACGAGGACGTGAAAGCCATGCTCGGCGAGATAGAAAAACATAGCGAAAAGAGGGAACTTAAATCCGAGGAGATAGAACGCTTTACCCCGCTTTTTTATTATCCATTGGGTTTGGCGTTGTTTCTTCTTTTGGTCGCCACCTCTTCGCTGGGTAAATTTCGCGCCAAAGCGCCGATAGCGTTATATGTTTTTATGGCTCTTGCGTTTAATCTTCCTCAGACTCATGCCGGAGTGCTTGATTTTATGGAACTTGACGCCGCTAAAGAGGCTTATGAAGCCAAAGACTATAACAAATCCTCGCAAACATATGAGAGATACGCTAAAAAGACAAATAATTCCGACGGTTATTACAACGCCGGCAACTCTTTATATAAACAAAAAAAATACGACGAGGCGATAAAGTCGTATGAAAAAGCGACTTTCGACGACGCGTCTAAAGAAGCGAAAAAGTACGCGAACATTGGCAACGCTCTTGTAAAACAGATGAAACCGGAATCATTGGAACAAGCCGTGAAGTCTTACGAAAAATCTTTGGAACTCGCAGACGATGGCAATACGAGAGAAAATTTAGAGGCTGTCAAAAAAGCTTTGGAAGAACAAAAAAAGAAGAACGAGGATAAAAAAGAGAGTAAAGACGACAAAGAGAAGAAAGAGTCGGACAAGGATAAAAAAGATAAAGACAAAAAGGGCTCTAAAGAGAGTAAAAAATCGGATAAAGAGAGTTCAAAAAGCGATGAAAAATCCGATAAGAAAGAACAATCGGACGACAAGAAGTCTAAAGACGAGAACAAAAAGAAAGAGAACGACTCTAAAGAGTCTCAAGACGCCAACAAAACAAAAGAGCAAGAACAAAAGAGAGACAAGCTAAAAGAGTTGGATAAAAACGATGACGACAAGAGTCAAGAAAAGAACAAAGAAAACGCTTTTCAAGGGGCGGTTGACGAGTTTAAAATGAGCGACGCCGAAGAGGCTAAATGGCTTAAGAAATTAAATCAACAAAAAAATACGTATATGTATATGTTAAACAATGAAGATAAACATGAGGAGGATTCAAATGAAAAACCTTGGTAAAATTTTTTTAGTATTGCTTTTACTTCCAAACGCCATATACGCAAACGTAGTCGCAAGCGTAGACTACAGTAGCGTCTCCGTTGGTGAAACCGTCACCTATTCGCTTAAGATAAACGGAAACGACGTCGATAGACCGCATATTGAGAAAATATGCGATAGCAACGTCATATCAACTTCTTCTCAAACAAACATTGAGATGATAAACGGAGAGTACAAAAGAAGTAAGATTTTAAGTTATCAGTTTATGCCTCAAAAAAGTTGTGAGATTAAACCCATGGAGATAGTGGTCGACGGAAACGTTCAAAAAACCAATGCGCTCAAGGTCGAGGTCAAACCGGCGTCGCAAGACGTAAACGCGGACTTTCTTTTGACTCTGCAAAGTGACAAAAAAGAGTTGTACGTCGGAGAACCCTTTGAGTTGACGCTCTTGGTCAAACAGAAACATTCAAGCGCGGTAGTCGACAGTAAGTTTATCGCTCCAAAGTTGCAAGGTTTTTGGGTGAAAAACGAATCACAACCGCAAAGATACGACGACGGCGAATTTACCGTCACTAAAGTCGTTTATAAAATTTCATCGCAAAGAGCTGGAACTCTCAAAATAGAACCCGCGCAAATCGCCATAGCGACGCGAGTGAACTCGCGAGACATGTGGGGCTCGTTCTCTCCTCAGGTAAAGTGGAAAAGCTATTTTTCAAACGAGTTGAGCGTCACGACGAAACCCATACCAAACGGAGCTACGCTTATTGGCGATTTTAGCATTAAAGCCAGCGTCGACAAACAAGAGATAAATCCAAATGAAGCCGTGAACGTAAGCGTTGAAGTGATTGGAGAGGGGAATTTGGAAGATATCCAAAGCTTTAAACCCTACATAAACAACGTTAGCGTTTTTGATGAAAAACCAGTTGTTAATGGAATAAAACTACAGCAAAAAATAGCTTTGGTTGGAGACGATAGTTTCACCATTCCCTCTTTTAAATTACAATATTTCAATACTAAAACGGCTAAGATAGAAGAGATAAGAACAAAAGAGATACAGATAAAAGTCAATGGCGCCAAACCCGCTCATGAGTTAAAGATAAAAAGAGACGAAGAAGTGAGCGTCGCCGTGAAAACGCCTCCAGTCGTTATGGTTGAAAACAGACTAACCCTTCTATATGGCTTTATTATATTTATCGTTGGATTGACTTTAGGAATAATTCTCATGCTCTTAAAACCATGGAACATATTACAAAGAGAAAAATCTTTTGACGTAAAAAATGAAAAAACGCTTTTGGTAAAACTCATGCCTTACAGCGAAGACGCGCAAGTGAAAAGCATGATGGACGTATTGGAAAACAACGTCTACTCAAACGCGAAGACGCAAGTGGACAAAAAACTATTAAAAGAGATTTTAAACAAGTATAAAATAAGTTAAAAATATCATTTTGACGTATTTTTGGAGTTTGATTTATATAAAGGGTATAATCTTTTTATTTAGATAACTAAGGAAGGTCCATGGCTAAGAAGAAAATCTTATTTGAGTGTCAACATTGCGGACTTACAACCCCAAAATGGATGGGAAAATGCACAAACTGTGGCGCTTGGGACTCTTTTGTCGAGCTCAGCGATCATCAGCAAGAAGTGGTGAAACAGACGAAATCAACTTCGTCGTCAAAAGCCAAAGCCGTCAGCATTACAGACATTGAAGAAGAGACAATTTACAGATATAGCTCGCTTGATAGCGAATTGGACACCGTTTTAGGTGGCGGAATAGTTCCTGGGTCTCTGACCCTCATAGGCGGAAGTCCCGGAGTTGGAAAGTCGACGCTTCTTTTAAAAGTTGGCTCAAACATAGCCTCGCT
>CALDOC010000118.1 GCA_937914675.1 uncultured Sulfurimonas sp. | reverse complement strand
TAAATGTGGAATCTGATTTAGGTTACTTTGGAAGTGGTTTTTAGAGGTTCCCATATTTTATTTGCCGCCTCACTTGGCTCAAGAAGTTGAGGCATTTCAAAATCATTTTTTGCAGTCAGTCTTGTTTTTACAAATCCGTGATTGATTACTTGAACTTTAATATTTTTGAGTATTAACTCTGGTTGAATAGACTCGCAAAAGTTCAAAAGTGCCGCTTTTGGAGCGCTGTAACCTCCGCCATAAGGTAAGCCGAAATAACTGGAGATACTTATATTAAAAACAAAGTGTCCACTTTTCTGTGCTTGAAAAAGTGGTGCCACAGAAGTCAAAATACGAATGGCTCCAAGATAGTTTATTTGATTCATCGCTTCAAAATGCTCCAACTTCCACTCATCCATTTTCATACTTTCATACGCACCGGCATTGTAAAAACAAAGGTCTACTCCTTCATAAACTTCCCAGGCTTTTTTTGTTACGTCTAGAACATTTTGCGTTTGCGTCACATCCATATCCAAGAGCGTTAAGTTTTTAGTATATTGCGAATGGAGTTCTGCCAAAGATTTTGAGTTTGTGGCACTTCTCGCACTCACTATGACCTTGTCTGCATTTTTTAGATACTGCTTGACCAGTTCGAACCCAATGCCACTACTCCCGCCAATAATCCATACTTTTTTTGACATAACTTACTCCTTTTAGAGTTTTAATATTTCCATAGCCTGAGGCATATCTTTGTCGCCTCTACCTGAGAGACTGATGATGATTATTTTGCGTTTTATTTCTTCTTTTGGAATTTTTTTGAGATACGCGATAGCATGAGCACTCTCAAACGCAGGGACAATTCCCTCTGCATCGGCATATGCCAAGAGAAATGTCATTTGACATCTTAACCTTTCGCCTACATTTTTAATAGGTTGTTTTTGTCAGTTTAGCAATTAAAAACTCTCTCTACCTTGATTTTAAAACACCAAATAATGCGTAAAGTATTTTAACTGACAAATAAACGTCTTTGGTCACTGTACGTTTGATGACGTAGTAGATGGCGGCAACTTTGTTTGCATAGATACGAGTTGTTCTTATGGGAAGAAACTCACTGCGTTTGAGTTAGGAACGCACAATATTTATGAAGAGCCTATGGATAGCAGAGACTCAGACTATAAGGCCGACGCTACAACACTACAAGAGTATGACGTACATACTGAGAGTTTTGAATAAACATACTTTGCCATTTCAGAAAAGATAAGTTATAATCTAAAACACTCAATGGAGATTTATAAATGAAAACAGTCATAAATATTTACAGACACCATAAATTGTCTGTAGACAATTTTATATCTTCGCTTATGCGAAGTATCCCTCAGGATTACATAGCCAATGCTGATTCGATTTTACGACAACACAGATATATACAGCTGATTTACGGTGTAAACGAGTCTTATCATCAAGAGACACCCATCATCTGTAAAAAAGAGCGGGATACTTCACATATAGGAAGTGATAAAAGCCACTATTTTGCAAAACTGCAATTTAATGATGAAGGTGTTTTTATTTCCAATCCTTACATTCACTATCGAACTGGAAAAGCAAGTCTTTCCGTAGTGCGAAAAGTTGGTGAAATTCTCTATGTATTTGATATTAACCTTGTAGTGCTGTTAGAAGAGCTTCAGTTAATAGAGTTCAATAGCACTCATGATAAAGTCAAACGTTCCGTTTACTTTTTAGGCTCGACACTGCTTGCCTTTGTTGCTGTTGCCCTCATAGTGTACGGAGGTTACGTCTTTTTCGCACTCATGTTCACACTTCACGAAGCTGATTTTCTTCATGACATATTCAAATCGATTATTGCCATTACCCTTGGACTTGCTATCTATGATCTTGCAAAACAGATTTTCGAGCATGAAGTGGTTTTCCAGTCCTTCCATCATTCAGAAGATAAACAGTATAAGGTATTAGGAAAGTTTTTGATTTCTATTATTATCGCTCTTTCAATCGAAACCCTTATGGTTGTCTTTAAAATAGCGCTTGATGATTATTCAAAAATGATGTCGGCTTTTTGGCTTCTCATTGGAACCACAGTGATGTTCATTGGTCTTGGATATTTTTACAAGACTATCAACGAGTCTAGCTGTAAAGATGAAGAATAAAAGTTTGTAAGGCTTATTTGAGCCTTTTTGCTTTTTTCATAATAGAGCGAATCATATTCTTAAATACTAAGTAGTGCATCGGTATAAGCATAAACCAATAGAGTCTGCCCAAAAGACCCCGTGGGTAAAAGTAAGCAGTCTGGATAAATTCATTTCCTTGAATTTTAAACTCCAACCACGCCTTGCCAGGTACTTTCATCTGGGCTCGTAAAAGAAGTCTCTCATCCTCTTTAAGATCTTCAACTCTCCAAAAGTCAACACTCTCGCCTATTCTAAGATTGTAAGGATCTCTTCTTCCTCTATTGAGTCCTGCGCCACCAATCATCTTATCCATTACACCTCGAATCTCCCAAAGCCAGTTATATCCGAACCACCCCTCATCTCCCCCAATAGAGCAAAATGTACGATAGAGCGCCTCTTTTGAAATGCCATCCAAGGAGACTATTTGACGGTCTAAAAGAAGTGCTGCGGATGTATCATTTTTAAACTCTTTCTCTAAAATATCTTTGCCTCCTCCTGCATCACTCCAACGACTAAAAACTTGGTTTTCTTCCATCTCCCTAATCGCTTGTTTTACTGCATGCTCAAAGCTCACTGGAGTTATATCAGCAAAATACTTTTTTGCATTGTCATTTTGAATAATAACCTCACTTGAGAGTCCCTCGATAAGTGAACGCGCGACGTTATAGGGAACTGGAGTAAAAAAATTTAACCAATAAGAGGAGAGTTGTATAGTAAGAATTGGAAGAGGGAAAATCCACCTTCGTAGTCCTAGAGCATGTGCACAACCAAGCATCATTTCTTTATAAGGCATCATCTCACTGCCAATATCCACCATAACATTACCATCTAAAGATATGTTTTTTGCTTCTACAAGATAAGAGATTACATCATCGACTGCTATAGGTTGCGCTAAGGTCTTAACCCACTTTGGTGTTACCATAACCGGTAGTTTTTCAGTTAAATGCCTAATTATCTCAAAGCTGGCACTTCCAGAACCTATGATAACGCCTGCACGAAGCCAAAGAGTCTCTATCTCATTTGGTCTGCTTGAGAGTATTTCCCCAGTTTCAATACGACTTAAGAGGTGTGTGCTTGCATGTTCTTTTACTCCAAGACCGCCTAAATATATAATTCTTTTCACGTTTTTTTTAATTGCTGCATTTAAAAAGTTCTGAGCACTGAGTTTATCAAGCTCTCTATAATTTTTATCCTGTAGAGAATGTATGAGATAGTAAGCTGTGTCAACTCCTTCTAAAGCCCTCTCGAGTGAGCTTACATCAAATGAGTCCCCTTGAAAAACTTCAGCTTCAACGTTAGGTGTCAAACTTTTTGGATTACGAGCAAGTAAACGCAGGCTTACATCTTCATCCAAGAGCTTCTCTTTAAGTCTTCGTCCAATATAACCATTTGCACCTGTGAGTAAAACTTTCATCCTCTTTTCCTTTTCGCATCTATCTAGTCTATTGTAGTGAGACCTTTTACATCTCTGAGATTAATACCTTTACCAAGGTCCCTGAAATCTGTTTGGTTTATGCTCACACTTTTTTGTATGCTTTGTTACTCTGCCCTGCACTCTCTTTCTCCACCTCTCGTAAGCTCTTTTAGATATGAGTTTACGCATTTTATTCTTGACCTGATTTTCTGTCAGTCCATACTGCTCATATATAGTATCAAAAGGCAACCTGTCCTGCCATGCCATCTCAATAAGGCGATTTAAATCATACTCTTGATTTGCTTCATCACGGGTTTTTTGAGCTTTTTGTTTAAAGACTTTTTTTTGCTTCGCAAGACACAATCTTAATTCTGTAAAGGAATATTTCTTCAGTAGCATAACATTTTTCCTATATTTTTCTCACAGCTTCAGCACACAGATTGCCTAAGCTCATTTTTGTCTATACCGTCAATGTTTTTAAGATGCTTTTGGTCTTTTACAAGCTCTGTTTCTACAACCTCGAAAATTATCTTAATACTTTGACGCTCCGCTTCGTTTTTCACATGCCATCTTGTCAACCTTTTTTTAAAATTATAAAGAATAGTAGCCCTTATTGGTAGTCGAAATATGTCAGTCTGTTGTTCTAATCTGCACTACAGTATTGATTCCACTCAATAAGTTTTATACTAGCAATCTCTCTTTTTGAGCTTTTTTTGATGAGATTTCTAACTCAACTTACTCTGACATAGCCTATTATCATAGACTAGCCCTTAAATTACTTGTATATCATTTATGATTATTGTTGAATACAAGTCTAAACTATCATTGACACTTTTTAAGATAACCTTGTAAAAATCATTATAGTCATTGTCTCTAGTTTGTTGATACTTTTCTATAGCTTGTATATACTCTACTCTGTTTGATACTTTTACAATAGCTTGAGGATAGCCATTTTGTAGAAGAACTAAGTTCATAAGAAGTCTAGCTGTTCTACCATTACCATCAATAAAAGGATGAATAGATACAAACTTTAGATGAACTAAAGTCGCCAATAAAATCGGTTCTTCTATCGTTTGATTATGCAACCAATCAATAAACTCATTCATCTTCTCATTTATTTTTAAAGGCTCCGCAAAATTATGTATTTCTCCATCACTTTTTACAACACCGACATTTCGTGTTCTATATACTCCTGCATTTTTATTATCAATGCCTTTTAAAATCAGATGATGAATGTTTTTTATATCAGAAAGCGTGATTTCTTTCGTATTAATTTTTGCAACTTCTTCAATAAAGCCAATTGCCTCTTTATGGTTAATAGTCTCTAGATGTTCATTCATGCTCTTGCCACCTATTGTAATGCCTTCATTTAAAATAAGTTTGGTTTCACTATATGTTAATGTTGAACCTTCAATGGCATTTGAATTATATGTGAGTTGAATATCATACACATTTTTCAGATTTTTTACGTGAGCATCGGATAATGGTCTTAGTTTATCTAATTGCTCTTTTTTTTGATAAATCCGAGCTAATAAATTCTGCATTATGTACCTTTTAATATAAAATAGCTAAATTTTCATTATTTTAGCAATCATTAACTTAAATTAGCCAACCATAATATACTTTGCATAAAGCTTGTATGTCGTAACAACTTCCGAGTAATCTAACATTGTCTTACTAACCAAAATCATGTCTTTACCTTATAAAAGACTGATAACTTCAAATCTCTTTTAGATTTTACTAGTGAAAAAAATTTCGACATGATATAATCTTCTTAATATTTGTGAAATGGAGAAATGCATGAAAATATTTACATTTGGCGTATTAATTATTTTAGGGCTTAGCATCGGCGCTTGTTCTGGTAAAGACGTTTATCATGACGATAAAGCTTATGAGAGAGCTAACAAAGCCTCCTCTGAATCTTTAAGAGGTTTAGACAAAGATACAAAATAATATAATAGCCTTACATATAGACTATTAAATTCGAGTATGAAAGGACAAATTATGGATGTAAGTTCAACGGCTTCAATGCAACAAACTCAGATGAGAAAAATGGATGGCACGGGTAGTGGTCAAGGAGGTGGAATGAGAAAAATGATGCAAGAAACTATGCAAACTCTTCCCCAAGAGACTAAAACAGACATTAGTTCTCTTATGCAAACCCTTGACCCAACGGCTAGAAAGGACGCTATGTCTCAAATAGCTCAGATAGAAACGGCGAACATGAGCGTCGAAGATTTAACGGGAGCCATTATGGATATTTTAAAACCTACACAGACAAGCTCTACCTCAACGTATCCATCGTCATTTAGCGTATACGCGTAAAGAGTCGCGCAACAAATGCAAAACAGTCATAAAAGAGTGGACGCGCACCTCTCAAGTTTGGGGTATTGTTCAAGAAGCGAAGCGAAAAAATTTCTCAAAACCTTTAGAGTTTGCGTCAATGGAGTTAGAGTTTTCGAGACGAACAAAAAGGCTTATCATTCTGAAGTTACAGTAGATGAAATCGCTCTTGACCCTGAAAAATTAACTATATTGATGAACAAACCGAGTGGAGTCATTTGCTCTCATGACGACGTTGGAGTTCTGATATACTCAATGTTACCTGAGCGTTGGCAAAAAAGAAATCCAAAAATGTCCACCATTGGAAGACTCGACGGCGACACGACCGGCGCGATCTTGCTTACGGACGACGGCTCTCTCAACCACAAGCTTAGCAGTCCAAAAAGCGACATGCCCAAACTTTACGAAGTGACACTCGCTCAAGCGTTAAGAGGCGATGAGGAGAAACTATTTTCAAGCGGAGCACTGACTTTAAAAGGTGAAACAAAACCGCTTCACCATGCGAAAATGGAGATTCTCGGCGAAACCCTTGTAAGATTGGAGATTCATGAGGGCAAGTACCATCAAGTGAAGAGAATGTTTGGAGCCGTAGGCAACAAAGTAATCAAGCTTCACAGAGTCAAATTCGCCAATTACGCCGTAGAAGATTTGGCGTTTGGCGAATACAAAATTTTGGATGAAGCGTTTTTGATTCTAGAGTGAATGTTTTATTGCTTATTTTGAGCGATTAAAACGTCCTCTATCATCTGATCTATGTCGCCATCAAGGATTGCCGACACGTTTGAATAGGCTTCATGGCTTCTCGTATCTTTTACTTGTTGATACGGTTGCATAACGTACGAACGAATCTGATGTCCCCACCCTATTTCGCTTTTAGATACGCCCGACTCTTTTGCTTTTTGAGTTTCCAGTTCTAGTTCGTACAGCCGTGATTTTAGCATCTTCATGGCGGTCGCTTTGTTTCTATGCTGGCTTCTATCGTTTTGGCATTGCACCACCACGTTCGTCTCTATGTGCGTTATTCTAATTGCGGATTCGGTTTTGTTGACATGCTGTCCTCCGGCTCCGCTTGAGCGGTAAGTGTCTATGCGAATGTCTTTATCCTCTATGACGATGTTTATGTCGTCGTCGACCTCTGGAGAGACCATGACGGAGCTAAACGACGTATGGCGTTTGGCGTTTGAATCAAATGGAGATATGCGGACAAGTCTATGGATTCCATTTTCCACTTTTAAGTAGCCATAGGCGTTTTCACCTTTGATGATTATTGACACGTCTTTTATCCCAGCTTCTTCGCCACTTTGATAGTCAAGAACTTCCACGACAAAACCTCGTCTTTGAGCCCAGTTTTTGTACATTCGCAGTAGTATTTCAGCCCAATCTTGACTTTCGGTTCCTCCCGCTCCCGGATGAATGGAAAGTATGGCGTTGTTGGCGTCGCTATCTCCGCTTAACAGGACCTCTATCTCCATTCCTCGTATTTGATTTTCTAGGTTGGCGGCATCCCCGTAAAGCGTTTCTATGGACTCCTCGTCATTCTCGTCTTTGGCCATGGCGTAAAGCTCTATGGCGTCTTCAACCGCTTCTTTAGCTACGTTGTATTTATTCAATTTTCTCTGCAGCTGCGTTTTCTCTTTTTGAATTTTGGCGGCGTTCTCCGCGTTCGTCCAAAACTCCTGCTCGTTTTCAAGCTCTTTTATTGCAAGAAGTCGTACTTTTATTTTCTCCGGCTCCACAACGCCAGCAATATTGCGTAATTTTATCTTTACGTTTTTTAATAATTCCGTATATTCGTAGTTATCCATAAATAAACCTATTTGTTATATAATTGCGATTATATAAGATAGAGGCTTAAAATGAAGATTATTACAAAACCATTAGAGTTAAAAGAGTATTTGAGCGCTCAATGCAAAACTGTCGGTTTCGTGCCAACGATGGGCGCCCTTCATGAAGGACATGTTTCTCTCATAAGAAACGCAAAAAAAGACAATGAACTGGTGGTAGTCTCAATCTTTGTAAATCCTACGCAGTTTTTAAAAGGTGAAGATTTGGACAAATATCCTTCTCGGCATGAGGCGGATACAAAAATATGCTCCATCTCTGGAGTGGACGTGCTTTTTTTACCTAACAGAGAAGATATGTACGGCTCTGACGAAGCGACTCTGCAAGCGCCTAAAGTTAGAGGCTACGTTTTAGAAGGAGCTACAAGACCAGGACATTTTTCTGGCGTGCTCACGGTCGTTATGAAATTACTAAACATTGTCAACCCTTCAAAAGCCTATTTTGGGAAAAAAGACGCGCAACAGTTGAACCTCGTCACTCTTATGGTGAAACAGCTATTTATGAGCGTGGAAATCGTCCCCGTCAATACGGTTCGAGAGAGTGACGGTTTGGCTCTTAGCAGTAGAAACATGTATCTAAGCGCCAGTGAGAGAAAAGACGCTTTAAAGATTTCCAAGTCGCTTCATTTGGCGTCAAGAATGATTATGGAAAACTCTTTAAACGTAGAAGAGATAAAGCTCAAAATGAGAGAAATTTTAGCGCCTTTGGAAGTTAGTTACGTTGAAATTTTAAACCGTGATTTTGAGGTTATACAAAAAGTCGAGATAGCTAAAAGCGTCGTGCTAGTGGAGGCTATGGTTGGAAACACTAGGCTGCTTGACAACATTTGGGTTTAAACGAGGAGTCAAATATCCATCTTCGATCATAATGTCGACCGCTTCTTTAAAGACGGGCACGGCGGTTTGCGAGGCAAATTGGCTCTTGTTTGGCTGAATCACCACCACGCCGATTGAGTAACGGTTCTTGTTGTCGTTTGCAAAGCCCATAAAAGCCGTGTTGTACTTTGAGACGTACTGACCATCTTCAACTATGTGCGCCGTTCCCGTTTTTCCGCCTATAAGCAAACCCTCTGTTATAGCCTTTTTTCCAGTTCCCTGATTTACCGTTTTTACAAGAATCTGCTTCATTCTATCTGCCGTGGCGCCGCTTAAAACATTCACTTGCTCTTTATACAAAGTCTCTTTTTCTTGTCCAAACTCATCCACAAAACTCTTTACGATTTTTGGATAAACCATATTTCCATTGTTGTTAAACGCGCTATAAGCCCGAAGAAGTTGCATAAGGTTGGCTTTCATGCCATAGCCATACGAACAAGTCGCTTTGTAAATTTCATTTTCAAGTCTTTTGCTACTTGGTATCGAACCGACTTTTTCATAAATCAAATCCAGAGTGGATCTTTGAGAAAGTCCAAACTTGTAAAGACCCTCATGAAACTCGTAACCGGAGAGTTTTTGCGAGAGTTGAGCCATTCCAACGTTTGAAGAGTAAACGATAACGTCTTCCGCGCTTAACCAAGAAAATTGATGTTCATCCGTGATTAATTTTTTCCCGATTTTAAAACGTCCGTTGTGACCATTGACCAAATCGTAAGGATTTACAAGATGTTTTTCCAAAAGCAAAGAAAAGGTCAAAGGCTTTATGACGCTTCCGGGTTCAAAACTATACTCTATCATTGCGCTTCTCAAAGAGGGATAATCGCTATATTTTATGTCTTTGGGAAAAAACCTATTTGAACTAGCCAGAGTTAAAACATCTCCGTTTTTTGAGTTCATGATGGCTATCATAATCTGCTTCGCCCCCAAATCGAGTTTCATCTCATCGAGCATTCTTTCTATCTTTATCTGAAGAGCCACGGGTATGGTTAGTTTTATGTCAAGCCCGTTTATGTTCGCTTTTGTAAAGCTATCCTTGTTTAAGATAATGTAACTATTTACGTCTCTAGTGCCTCGGCTAGAACCATCTTGCCTTGGAGACAACTCTGCGTCAAATCTTTTTTCTAAACCTTTTATGCCTCTAACATGAGTGTATCCATCTTCTTCAAGTTTGTGTGGATAACCTAAAATAGGAGTAAGCAAGTTTCCATAAGGATACTCCCTACTCTCTCCACTCTCGAGTATGTTTAACCCATGTATCGACTTATAACCGGTTTTTGAATTTACAAGTTCCAAAAAGACTTTAAAACGTCTCAACTCAAAAGAGAGTTTTTTTAAGTATTGGGCCTGAATGGGAGGAATGTTATAACTAAGAACTACCACTCCTCTTCTCTTTTTTAACTTTTCTTTGATTTCTTCAATGTCGATGCCCGAATATATGTGAAACAATTGAATGAAGAGTTCTTCTTTTTGCGGGTCGATGTATCTTGTATTGACAACGGCTTTATAAAGTTTTTGAGTGGTTGCCAAGTGAAAGTTGTCCGCGCTGATGATGGAGCCTCTACCGGAGTGTAGACTCTCCGTCGCGTACAAAGACGGCGTTCTTCGAGATTTGAGCGAGTTGAGGAGCATGACAATTAAAAAGATACTAAACGCCACGCCTATAAGAATATATAGGAGAAGTATTTTTTTGCTTTTGTTACGATTTATAATTGAGTTCTACCCAACTCTTTGTATGCGCTAAGAGCTTTATTTCTTATTTCAAGCATTAGTTTCATGCTTGTTTCCGCTTTGCCAATCGCCAAAGCGGCTTGATGCAAATCTTTTACTTGGCCAGTCGCCATATCCGATATGGCTTGAGTTTTATCTTCTTGCAACTCATTGGCTTCATTAAGAGCAAATTTAAGTTGTTCGGCAAAAGCGCCGCCAGCGCTAGCGTTGCCTCCTTCGACTGTACTCTTTTGTTTTAGAAAGTCGGCAGTTGACGTTCCGGCTATCCTTCCAAGATTATTCATAACGCACTCCTTGAGTAAGGAGAGTTTTCGCTAAATATCGTAAACATTTTCACTCCCCTTCATTATTGTAACAGCGAAATTGAAGCGTTCGCCATATCTTTCGCGCTTTGAAACGCGGACACGTTCGCTTGGTAAGAGCGCGTCGCTTCCACCAAATCGGCCATTTCTATCACAGGATTAATATTTGGATACGCAACGTACCCTTTTGCGTCAGCGTCGGGATGATTTGGTTCAAACTTCATCTTTGGTTCACTATCGTCACGTGAAATTTTATCAACAATGACGCTCATGATGGCGGGATTTACTTTTTGACCAAAATCTCCCTCGTTCAAAGGGTCTTCATATTTAGCGCTCTGAGTCATCCC
>CALDOC010000117.1 GCA_937914675.1 uncultured Sulfurimonas sp. | reverse complement strand
CTATATAACCATCAAAAAAATCCGTCGCGCTCGCGATAACGAATAAAAGAGAAGCGAAGTAGTAATTCCATGTGATATGAAAACCATTGTCTGTAAAAAGTTCAGGGTTTAAGATTATCCAAAACATGAAAGGAGCGATGAGTATTCGAAGCGAAGCTAAGGCGTTTGGTAAGTTTAGCAATAAAAATCCTTAAAATATGAATAACATGATTTTATCTTTTTATTGCTTACTTACCAATAAGTTACACCTTTAAAGAACTACTCCAAACGCCATGTAGATTGCAACCAGCGGTAGCCGTTAAATTTTTAACGTTGTCTAGTTTTACGCTAAACGAAGCGCTTCCTCGCGATATTTCCGCCTCAAGCGCGCTGATACCGACAAATTTGTCATCCGCATGCAGTTTTATAAAGTCAATCCAATGGGCTGCTGTACTGGGGTGAATAACGCCAGCTTGCCCAACCGTTATTTCCACATTAGTATAACCAGCTGCGTCTTTTTTGCCAATAGTGATAAGAGGAGTGTGCTTTTGTTCAGCTTTTGTAAGATTTTTCTCATCTTTTGGGGTCATAATGGTACGATTTTTGTTCGCATTGTCACTCTGAGTAGAGCAAGAATTTTGACTAGGACATGCCGCGGTGGCGACTGTCGCAGCGCCTAAAGCGGCAATGGCGGATAATTTTATGGCGTCTCTTCTATTCATTTTGTTTTCCTTAGGACAAATAGCTGTACATATTTGCACGGCCAAATTTTTGAGCTAGCATTGGGGCTGTCGCTCCTCTAGCGTTGACTATTGATTTATTGGCTCCATTTTCCACTAAAAGTTTACATAAAGCGGGTTTGTCATCCATAATGGCTTCCATAAGTGGAGTCCAACCAACTCCGTCAACTCTATCTATGTCGGCGCCTTTTTTCAAAAGAAGTTCTACCATTGCAGTCTCTTCTCGTCTAATCGTCATATGAAGTAGAGTCCATCCGTAAATATTTTGAATATTTATATCTTCAAGTTCATTTAAAATCTCTGAAAATAATTTTAAA
>CALDOC010000116.1 GCA_937914675.1 uncultured Sulfurimonas sp. | reverse complement strand
TTTCCATGGCGATCGCTTCGTCTCGTCCATAAACTATAATCTCGTTATCCACGATTATTTTTTTATCATCTATTTTATCTGGATACTCTACAAAATTTAAAATGTGCTTTATCGCGTTGATTCTGGCTCTTTTTTTATCATCGCTTTTCACAATCGGCCAAGGAGCCACGTCCGTATGAGTGGCGCTTAACATCATAAATTTCGCTAGCGAGTATTCGTCCCACAACTTTTGAGACTCTTTATCCACTGGGGACAATTTATACTGCTTAAGAGGATCCGTTTCTCTCGCTTCAAATCTTCTCGCCTGCTCCGCTTTGGATACGGAAAAATAAAATTTAAAAAGACGTATGTCCTCGTCCACTATCATGTCTTCAAATTCGGGAGCGTCTTTTAAAAATTTGTGATGTTGTCTCTCTGTACAAAATCCCATGACTGGTTCAACCATGGATCTGTTGTACCAACTTCTGTCAAACAGAACTATCTCTCCCGCTGACGGCAAGTGTTTTACGTATCTTTGAAAGTACCATTGCGTCGTCTCTTGATCACTTGGTTTTTCTAAGGCGACTATTCTAGCGCCCCTTGGATTTAGATGCTCTGTGATTCTTTTTATAGTCCCACCTTTTCCAGCCGCGTCGCGACCTTCAAATATCATCAAAATTTTAAGACCTTTGTCTTTAACATGGTTTTGAAATTTTAAAAGTTCCACTTGTAAACTAGCTAACTCTTTTTCGTAATCCAACGTTGATTGTTTAACCCAAATATTGACTTTGCCAACTCGTTTTTTTTTCTTTTTATTCTTTTTTATCTCTTGCTTTTCAGTATTTTCTAGCTCTTCTTGTTTTTCTGTATTCTCTTTCATGTCATTCCTTTATTTTTGTTTTGGACTAGCCGATAAACTTGCCGTTGCTCGTTCTTTGGGCGTTCATAATTTCTATCTCTCTAGCTCCAGATATGACCACTTTTGGATCTAGCGCGTAGTTCAGATTTGAATCTCTTCCCTCATAGTCCATAGAATTTAAAATCACTTTTAAAGACTCCATTCTCGCTTTTTGCTTATCTTTAGATCTTACTATAGTCCATGGTGCGTTATGCGAATGAGTTTGCTTAATCATGTTGTATTTCGTCGTTGTAAAGTCATCCCATTTTTCTTGCGCCTGCAAATCGATTTCACTCAGTTTCCACTGTCTAAGAGGATCATTTTTACGTCTCTCAAATCTTGCGGCTTGCTCATCTTTTGTAACGCTAAAATAAAGTTTTACAAGAATAATTCCCTGACGAGTAAGATCATTTTCAAATCCTTTCACGCCATTCATAAAATCTTCATATTCTCTTTGCGTGCAAAAATTAAAAACAGACTCTACCATGGCTCTGTTATACCAGCTTCTGTCAAATAGCACTATCTCTCCACCCCGTGGAAAGTGTTGAACGTACTTTTGATAAAACCATTGAGTTTTTTGTTCTTCCGTTGGTTTGCCAAGCGCTACGATGCGATAATGTTTTTCATCCATGTATCGGGTGACTCTTCTGATTGTTCCACCTTTT
>CALDOC010000115.1 GCA_937914675.1 uncultured Sulfurimonas sp. | reverse complement strand
GGCGACGCGGTGTTGATTACCATTGCCAACAGAATGAACGAAATAGTTCGAGAGAGCGACATTGTCGCAAGATTAGGCGGTGACGAATTCGTCATTGTGGCGTCCGAACTTAAAAACAGTAGCGAAGTGATTCCTTTGCTACAGCGCCTTTTGAGTGACTTGTCTTCAAATATTTTATATAAAGATAACGGCATGCGAGTATCCGCAAGCGTTGGAGTGAGCTTTTATCCTCAAATGGACGACATTGGAACCGAAGCGCTTCTTCGCCAAGCCGACCAAGCTATGTACCATGCCAAACTTTCAGGAAAAAACCAATATCGGTTTTTTGATCTTGAAGCCTCACAAGAGCTAAAATCGCAACAACAAGACATAATAAACTTACGCGGAGCCATAGCAAAAAAGGAATTTGCGCTTTATTATCAGCCTAAAGTCAACATGACGAACAACAAAGTGATAGGATTTGAAGCGCTCTTGCGTTGGAATCATCCTGTGAATGGACTCGCGTATCCCGATAGTTTTCTCCCTTTAGTCGAACATGACTCAAGTTTTATGATTGAGCTTGGACACTGGGTGTTTACTCAGGCTTTTTCGCAACTCGAAGCTTGGCATTTAGCCGGTTTATACGTTACTCTAAGCATCAACGTCAGCTCGCATGAAGTGCAACAAGAGAACTTCCATCTCTACTTAAAAGAACTACTTGGCAAACACCCAAACATAAAAGCCAATAGCGTAGAGATTGAGATCTTGGAAACTTCGGCGCTTGAGAATTTTGAGTTGACGTCAAAAACCTTAAGCGCATGTCAAGATTTGGGCGTCACTATCGCCATTGACGATTTTGGCACTGGCTACGCTTCACTGCACTACTTGAAAAAACTGCCTATGAACACTCTCAAAATAGACAAAAGCTTTGTGATAGACCTGCTAACCATCAGTCAAAACATATCCATAGTGGAAGCTTCCATAGGTTTGGCGCAAGCGTTTGACAGCCATGTCGTAGCCGAGGGAGTGGAATCGGAAGAACATGGAAAAATGTTACTGAGATTAGGATGTGAAATAGCCCAAGGCTACGCCATTTCAAAAGCGATGCCGGCGCAAAACGTTATGGATTGGGTCGAGTCATGGAAAGGTTTTGCTTCATGGGAAGTCACAAAACCAATAGACGCGCAAAGTCATGTGGTATTACACGCCGCGATAGAACACAACGACTGGATTAATCATATGGAAGCGTTCTTGCAAAATAAAAATTCAAAACTACCACAGCTTGATTCGTCTCACTGTTATTTAGGCAACTGGCTTTCTCACAGCTCGTCCAAAAAACATCGCAATAATTTTGAGTTTCAACAGCTAAAAGAAACTCATTCCCGATTGCATAATAACGCGGAAAAATTATTGCGCTCTAGCGAGCAAGACAAAACCGCGGGAATTGAACAGCTCAGAGAGTTGAGCAAAGAGATACTTCTCCACCTTGAAGCGCTGCTTAGTGAAAAGTAGACTGCCACAACCTGGTGGAACGCCACAACTCTAGCGAATCGAAAAATCCTTTACGTAAGTAAACGCGACGCCTTGCCCACTCTCATGAGAGTCGATGTCGAATCGTATGGATTTGCTTACGCTGTATTGCAGGACTACGCTCGAGCTTGTGTCGTTTTTATAGACGACGCGAAAATTTTTGTTAAATCTAGCCCCTACTTCATATCCCAAAGTTCCATCTTTATTGTCTAAAATATTTAAGGTGTCGACGTTGACGCCCGAGACGTTGCTAAACATCTGATTGAGTCCCGTTCCTAGGAGAATCGTATTGATGGACGTTTTGTTGCCCGAGCTTTCAAAAATGGCGTTGGCTCTCTCTCCAAAAAGAATGTAGGACATGATGTCGTTTTGACTCATGGCGGGTTTGGAAGAGAAGATAACCACGGGTTCGCTTAGCGTGTTGGTGATAAAAATCTCTATGTCGATATAATCAAGCGTGTAGTAGTG
>CALDOC010000114.1 GCA_937914675.1 uncultured Sulfurimonas sp. | reverse complement strand
ATTTCTGGCAATATTGAAGGCAGTTTTTTACTATCTCGTATAACCGCGTAACCATTTTTTCCAAAGAGATAGGGAAGATACTCTTTTGACTCCATGTCAATAGTGATACAAAATGGAGTAAGTCCAAGTTTTTTCGCCTCTTGTATAGCTTTTTTAGTATCTTCTATGCCGTAGCGCCCATCGTATCTGTCCACGTCGTTTGGCTTGCCGTCGCTTATGATGAGCAGCAGTTTATTTTCTGTTTGTTGTTTACTTAAAATCTTTGAAGACTCTCGTATGCCCGCCCCGAGGCGAGTGTAATAGCCTGGCTTTATGGCGTCTATGCGTCCGCGAGTAAAGTCGGTGTATTTTTCTTTAAAGTTTTTGATGATTTCAAAACGAACGTTTGTGTTTTTAAGAGATGAAAAAGTATAGATGGCAAACTTGTCTTGTAGACGTTCTAGCGACTCTGAAAAGACTATAAGTCCATCTTTTATCATGTCTATCACTCGTATCTCTTGAGTGATTCCAGCTTCGGTTGAGAGTGAAACATCCGCTAAAATCAGAGTAGACATATCACGACTTTTTCGCTCAAAACTCTCATAAAATTTCTGATGATGTCCTGACTTGTTTTCGCGTCCTTTATACTCTATCCAAGTGTCAAGATTTATCTCGTCTCCATAGGCTAAACGGTTGTTTTTAACACGGTCTAGCTCCATCAAATCAAGCTCATGTTCGATTCTTTTTACCATTTTCTTTAAACGCGAGGGCAACTTCAGTTCTTCTATATTTGTCGTTAAGAGTGGTTTTACGCAAACGTAGTTTTTAAGATAAACCTCTTTTTTATAATCCCACTCATCTATAAAATGTCCTTTGCCAAGAGGATACTCCTCTTTTGAATTTACAGATAAATCCAAATCCATTTTAAGTCGCGCGGAGAGATTGGCTTTTTTCTGCCCTAAAGTGATTTCGTCCAAATCTTCGGCGTTATAAAGAGCGTCTTCGTCAAAACTATCGTCTTCGCTTCTATCGACGTTCACTTGCTCCATGATGCTCAGCATGGCTTCTGGAAGGAAGGTGAGCAAACCATCGGTTTCTTTTTTGTCATCTATTTGATTTGCTTCTTTTTTCATCTTTAAAGTCTCTGTGTTTTTAGGCTTTTCATCACCGCGAACAGGCTCTTCCTCATCGTCAAAATCACTGTATTTGTTGTTGGAGTACAAAGGAGGATATATCCACAATGGACAAGGATAGACGTCTAAGTCTTGCAAATATTGCTCATTTGTTAAATTTTCTTGCGTTAAAGATTTAACAAACGCCAATTTTTCATTTTTCTCTATAAGTTTTAAAATCGCTTTTTCATAAAAGATTTTAAAGCCGTCATATTTTTCTAAGAGTGCCGTAGTGGCAGAGTGGTTTTTATAAAGAAGATTTCCTTTAAAATTATCTACGGTAGTCATCATGGCGACAAGCCAAAAGTATAACGTTTCGTTCTCTTGTTTTGTGG
>CALDOC010000113.1 GCA_937914675.1 uncultured Sulfurimonas sp. | reverse complement strand
AGCTTTTAAAATTAGAAATCGCGTCAAGGAAAAAAAGTGTTCAAAATTAGCAAAAATGAACCACCATTTTTTACAGTTGCGAAATCAAAAGTATCTCTACCTCTAGTATCGAGTGCTTGGGAAAGTACAGAGATAGAATCTATTAGACCCAAATTACGAGAGCATATTTTACTATATGAACAAAATCTTCTTTGTGTTTATTGTGAAAAAGAGATAGACGACAATCCTAAAAATTCCAATATTGACCATTTCAGACTAAAGGCGGGACATCTGTTTCCTCAAAGAACATTGGATTATAAAAATTTAGTCGTATCTTGTAACGCCAAAGGGCGATGTTCTAGCTATAAAGATAAACATATAAAATCAAAAAGCGATTATGAAAAAATTGTTAATCCCGTTGATGAGAATCCTGATGAATATTTTGATTATTTATTAACGGGTGAGATAGTGGCGTTGAGCGCTAGCGCCAAAGCTGAGTTTACGATTGATATTTTTAATCTTGGTCGTCGTGAGAGTGATAATTTAACTCAAACAAGAAAACAAATTACAGAGGCTTTAATATATTGCAACAATTTGTCTTTGGATGAGATTTATAGCGAATTTGGCAATGAGTATCATAGTTTTATAAAAATAATTTACAATAAAATACAGGAGCAATAGCATGAAAAGAGTATACGGAATAATAGGAATAAAAGCGAAAATGGCGAACTGGAACGCGGACTTTACGGGTCGTCCAAAAAGCATGAGCAATGGCGATATATTTGGAAGCGACAAAGCGCTTAAATACCCTATGAAAAAAATGTGGGAAAACGAGGGTAAAAAGGTACTTTTTATCAAGAGTTGGAAAGAGGAAAAAGGCTCTATCGTTCCTAGAAAGTTGGCAGATAGATACGCTTTGCTCTTTGGCGAGATTGATAAAAAGAAAACAGAGACAAAAGAGGTGATGAAAAATCTTTTTAACGCAACGGACGTTCAAAACTTTGGCGCCACGTTTGCGGAAGAGGGGCAAAACATTTCCATTACCGGCGCAGTG
>CALDOC010000112.1 GCA_937914675.1 uncultured Sulfurimonas sp. | reverse complement strand
ATATTTTAATCAGTTTATTATTACAATAAAGGTAATATTTCATAAACTATTGTTATAAGGAAAAGAGTGCAAACTAAACAATATTCAGTTAAAGTATTTGAAGCGATTATTACCAATGAAGATGAGTTTATATCTTTTTTTGACAAGAATTACGTTTTTTTTACCTCTCATCTTATCTCCATTAGTGGTTTAGTCAGTGAAAAAATAACAAATTATTTAGACGAAAAAAATTTAAAATACATAGTGAACGTTGAGCTTCCTCGCTCAAAA
Organism: uncultured Sulfurimonas sp.; assembly: GCA_937914675.1. Taxonomy (GTDB): domain Bacteria; phylum Campylobacterota; class Campylobacteria; order Campylobacterales; family Sulfurimonadaceae; genus Sulfurimonas. The sequence continues at coordinate 1,866 of CALDOC010000112.1, read as the reverse complement.
GGGCGTCAAACCGCTCCGACTTACATTCCCGAAAATATTCCGGAAGAAATCGAAAAAATCAAAGCGGAACTTCCAGTAGAAGAGATAAAACTACAAGAGCCCATGGAAGAAGCAGCCATGGCGCGAGACAACCTAAGAGTCATAGACACTCTCGTCCGAAGCGGTCAAGAGCTTAAAATTAAAGGCGACTTGCTTCTGCTAAACCGCGTAAACAGCGGAGGCTCCATCGACATAGACGGAAACCTCATAATAACGCAGATAGTCGAGGGCTCGATTAGATGTCGGGGCAACTTCATGATGCTTAAGGCGTCGGCAAAAGCGAACATAGTTTTTCATGACGTGGAAGTGGACAACTCTTACTTAAAAGAGCGGCTTAACCGCGTTGAGCTTAAAAATAATGAAATAAAAATCACACCAGTATTAAAGGAAACAAGTTGGGAATAATAATAGCGGTAATAAGCGGAAAGGGCGGCGTTGGGAAAACGACGACTACGGCGAACATTGGTTTGGGCATCGCTCTAAATGAAAAAAAATGCGTCGTTGTGGACTTTGACATAGGTCAGCGAAATCTAGACATGATCCTTGGTCTGGAAAATCGCGTAGTGTACGACATGGTGCAAGTCATGGATGAAGAAGTAGGTTTGAAACAAGCGCTTATAAAGAGCAAAATGAGTCCAAACCTTTTCTTTTTGGCGGCTTCGCAAACAAAAGACAAGTCTGTTTTAAATTCAAAAAAAATCTTAAAACTCGTAACGACGCTGAGCGAAGAGTTTGAATTTGTAATCTTGGACGCGCCCGCTGGGATAGAGACCGGCTACGAGCACACCATTGAGTTTGCGGACCGCGCAATAGTGGTTGTAAACCCCGAAGTCTCCTCCATCCGCGACGCGGACCGCGCCATCGGCATCCTTGATTCAAAAAGCCAAAGAGTAAAAGACGGTGGAGAGGTTCTAAAGTATCTTATCATCAATCGCATAGACGCGAAAATGGTTCAGAGCGGAGAGATGTTGAGCAGTGAAGACATTTTAGACATTTTAAGCATTCCTCTTCTTGGAAAAATTCCTGAGGATAGAGGAATCATAGACGCTTCGAATCAAGGAAAGCCAATTATTTTAGACAAGAACTCTGGAGCTGGTCGAGCGTACACTAGAATTGCCGCGCGTCTTTGTGGAGAGCAGGTGGCCATGGAAGATATTGAGATGCCAGAGAGCGGCTTGATGCATAAAATCAAGGAGATGTTTAAATAATGTTTAGCTTCTTCAAAAAACAAGGCAGCGCAAAAACAGCGAAAGACAGATTGACGATAGCGATTATGTCAGACAGACAAAATGGTAGCGCTTTTCCTTTTATGGAACAAATGAAAGCCGAAATCATTGAAGTCGTTAAAAAATATATGGGCGTAAAAGCCATTGAGATCAAAAAAGAAGTTGATGGAGACGTTGAAGCGTTGTCTATCGACGTTCAACTAGAGACAAACGCGTAAAGCGTTTGTTCTTTTATTTTTTTAAAGACAACTCTTTAGACGCTAGTTTCATCGGGCACATCAAAAGCGTAAAACCGCCTGCGACCATTTGACTCATAAGTGAAGCGCTATTGCCTAAAACGGCGCTTATCGTTTCATTTTTACTTAAAGGCGCCACCAACTCTTTGGCAAATTTATCACCACTTTCTCTTGCCGCCGTTATGTCATTTTTTGTAGTTTCACATGCTTCTTTTATAAACGTAGTAAACGATTTCGCTAAATCTTTATTTTCTTCTGTATTCATTTTAACTCCTTTTTTTATAATAATTTTCGATATGTGAAATTATACTAGAGAGCCTATAAATATAATCTTAAATTATCATATTTATAATTTACTTTATTAG
>CALDOC010000111.1 GCA_937914675.1 uncultured Sulfurimonas sp. | reverse complement strand
ACTCTAATTTTTCTTTGTTTCGCGTTGCGCTCTTATACTGTTCACTCATGAAAGAATATGCGGGAAGCAGCAGTGACAACTCATGAAGAACTTGCTTTTTTCTATCCATGCTCACGACTCTCCTCTCATTATAGTTAAACGCTTTTTTTCTCAATCAATCTATTAAAAAAGCGAATGGAATTGTATCGTAATTGAAAAGTGGAGGAAGAACGCCTTTCTTCAATGTTGCGCTTTTTTCGCATGTTTGTTTCTCCGGGACACACCTTTAATTTTAAATAAAAGTGGCGCTAAACATATCTGTATAGTCTATAATTCGCTCAGAGAATGATTTTCTTCAAAAAGGTTATGAAGTTGGAAAAATTGACTAAAGTAAAACCCTCCGCGAAATTCACTCTTTTGTTGCTATCTATGCTCACCATCATGTCTAACGTGGCAATAGTGACTGTTATGCCGCATTTGAGCGAGATTTTTAAAGACGTGCCAAACATAGAACTCTACTCAAGGCTTATGATAACGCTGCCCTCTTTGGCCATCGCTTTGTTGGCTCCATTTTTGGGTTATGCGGTTCATAGGTTTGGAAAAAGGCGTTCCGCCATTTTCTCCCTGCTCGCGTTTACCCTTTTTGGCACCGCGGGGTTTTACCTGCAAAGCATTTATGAGATTTTGGTTTCAAGATTTTTATTTGGCGTCGCAATAGCTCTTTTGATGATTATCTCCACCTCTCTCGTCGGGGATTATTTCAAATCGGAGGAACGCCATCGCTTTATGGGCGCCCAAAGCGCTTTCGTCTCTATCGGTGGAATCGTTTTCATAGTCGGGGGCGGCTTGCTGTCGGACATAAACTGGCGATACCCCTTCGCCATCTATCTTCTAGGAGTAGTCGTTTTGGGATTCGTACTTAGGTATCTCGTGGAATTTGAACGCGACTCGAGTCTTGATGACGCGAGCGCTGACGTAAACGCAAAGTTCTTTTACGTCTACGTCTTGGCGTTTCTCTTTATGACGTTTTTCTACATACTTCCAACCCAAATGCCATTTTTAATCATCAACCATTTTCATTCTAGCGGCGCTTTTGCTGGAGAGATTATAGCGACGGCGTTCGTCTTTAACGCTCTTGGCGCGATAAGCTTCGCGAAGTTAAAAAAGCGTTTATCGTTTAGCTCCTTGTATCTTCTTGGAACCTCTGTCATGGGCGGTGGTTTTTTTCTTATTGGCTTTGTGGAAAACGTCAACCTATTCTTCATAACCTCGCCCATAATGGGATTTGGAGGGGGAATGATGATGACCACAATAACCGCTTGGACTCTGAGCAAAGCCCACCACTCCAAACGAGTGAAATCCTCGGCGTATCTCACGAGTTCTCTCTTTTTTGGACAGTTCGTCTCGCCTCTCGTTTTTCATCCTTTCGTTGATTATTTGGGAATTCAAAAGTTTTTTATCGTAACCGGCGCTTTTATTTTCTTAGGGACGATGCCCTTCGTGATTAGAAATCATTGGTCGAAGAGACAACTCTAAACGCTATACTTTTAAAAGGAAAACACATATCCATTAAACGTGAGGAAGAATCTTTGAAAACTCTCTTTTTATTACTGCTTCTTGTCAATATAAGTTACGCTAAATTTCAAACCGTCTCCATAGGAACTATAGATAAACACTACAAAAACATATTATCCAAAGAACAGCTGCTTGTAATTATAAAAGATATAGACTCCTTATTCGAATCACAACTAGGATTTAACGTTTTTGACTATTGTGATGATGGAAAACGAATCGACATCCTTTATTTGCCGCCATCAAAAAAGAAAAAAAAGCTACTACGCGATCTCGAGAAAAGTACATCACTAAAAGATCAAATAGACGCGCTTCAATCATATCTCTCTACAACTCAAAAGTCTAGTAAATTATTAAAAGAACAATTAAATAATGAATATCTTAGATTAAATCAATCCATAGAAGATTTGAATGGAGTTATAAATAAAACCAAACAAACCATGCATGAAATTTCTAAAGCGGCATATGATGATATACAAACAGAGATATCCACTAAGAAAATTACAATTGAGAAGAAACAATCATCTTTGGAGAAACGGAAGAAACAATTTAATAGAAGCGTAGCCGCACTAAAGCAAAAAATACGTAAATACAATTTACTAATCGGAAGATACAATAGAGTGCATAGAGATGTCGAAAAACTCTCAAGCACGCTTATAGAAATTAAAGGAGTGACACGAGGAGAGATAAAAACAGCATATAAAAACTATATTGAAGATGGAGAGATTAGCGTCAAAAAAAGCACTGATACGCATAT
>CALDOC010000110.1 GCA_937914675.1 uncultured Sulfurimonas sp. | reverse complement strand
AGCCAAAAGAAGACAAACCAACCCCGTAACTTGTAACACAACTGTAATATCATTAACATATAATCTTTAAACTAATGTATAAAGAGAGTATAAATGATTGACATCCAAAAAATGATAACTAAAAAATACCCAAAACTACAAAATAATAAAATAATAAAAGGCGCGATAAGTAAATTTGCGGACTCGATAGTTCACCAAGAAGAGATAAACCACTTTCTAAAAGAGAACTCGCACCTCGGAAGTTTTGAGTTTATAGAAGAGGCGTTATCGACTTTAAACTTCAACTACACCATTTCAGACACAGACATGGAGAACATACCCGTCACGGGAAGAGTGGTCGTCATCGCCAACCATCCTCTTGGAAGTTTAGACGCCTTCGCCCTTATAAAACTAATAAGCAAAGTGCGCAAAGACGTTAAAGTGGTCGCGAGCGATTTGCTCTCAGAGGTAAAAGCGTTGCAACCAATACTCCTAAACGTCAACAATTTTCAAGCGAGACAAAAAAAAGAAGCCATAAACAAAGTATACGAAGCGCTCAATCAAGACAAAGCGATTATTATATTTCCATCGGGCGAAGTGAGTCGCGCGACTCCCTCTGGAATAAAAGACAAAGTATGGCATAGAGGATTTTTAAAATTCGCCAAAAGAAGCGGTTCGCCAATACTGCCCGTCTATTTAGGCGGGAAAAATTCCAAAACCTTTTATTCCGTCTCCGCCATTAACAAAAAATTATCCACCCTTCTATTGTCAAATGAGATGTTTGGACAAAAAAACAAATCCATTGAAATCATTATCGGTGAAATAATTCCAAATGAAAACATCAATCCCCAAGGTCTCAAACAAGACAAAATCATAGATTTATATAAAAAACACGTATACAATCTTAAAAATCATAAAAGTTTTTTCATCACTCAAACGGCGATAGCGCATCCAGAAAATAGACAAGAACTCAAAAAAGAGCTCAAAAACGCCCAACTGCTAGGCGCGACCAAAGACGATAAAAAGATATATCTCTACGAGAGCACGGATAACAACTCTATAATCATCAATGAAATTGGACGACTTCGCGAATTGTCCTTTAGAAAAGTCGGAGAAGGCATCAACAAAAAAAGAGACATTGACAAATACGATAGATACTATAAACACATCATCCTTTGGGACAATGAAGATTTGGAGATAGTTGGAGCGTACAGAATCGCCGAAACTCAATCCATAGTATCAAAACTAGGAAAAGAGGCTTTATACACGTCCACTCTTTTTGATCTTAATGAAAATTTTGACAAATATCTCAATGATTCCATAGAACTTGGAAGAAGCTTCGTACAGCCAAAATACTGGGGCAGTAGAGCGCTGGATTATTTGTGGCAAGGCATCGGGGCGTATCTAAGAAACAACCCCCAAGTAAAATACCTTTTTGGAGCGGTGTCCATAAGCGCGTCCTACTCCAAAACGGCGAAAGACATGATTTTATACTTTTACGACGCCAACTTTCATGATAGTGACAACTTAGTCAACGCGAAACTTCCTTACAATTTCAAGTCGGACGAAACCCTTATGGCCAATCTTCGAGCGGAGCTAAACGCGGACGACTATAAACAAAATTTCAGAACTTTGAAAAAAACGCTCAGCGCCATAGACTCAAACATACCCGTCATGTACAAACAATACGCCGACCTTTGTGAAGACGGCGGCATAAAGTTTTGCGCTTACAACGTTGACCCAAACTTCTCAAACTGCGTTGACAGTTTCATAATCGTAGATATTGACAAGATGAAAACCGCCCAAAAACAGAGGTACATTTTGGTGTAATGGTAAAGTAACGTTCATGGAGTAAAATATTTGCATGAAAAATGAATTACCTAAACAATGGCTCAACAATTTAAAAATACTTGACATCGCTTTTCAACCAATACTCAACATTCATACTGGAGAAATTTTCGCTGTAGAATCTCTCTTGCGCAATTTTCAAGAGATTGGCTTTAAATCGATCTTCGCGCTTTTTGACAAAGTTTACGAAGAGGGTCTACTCTACTCTTTTGA
>CALDOC010000109.1 GCA_937914675.1 uncultured Sulfurimonas sp. | reverse complement strand
TGGTATCTCGCTATTTTATTGAGACCTACGGCTCCAACAAAGTTTGGATTCATTTGCGCGGTTCCACATCCAGCCACGCAACATCCACACTCGATGCAGCGGTCAAGCTCATAAATTTCATCCGCTAACTCAGGCTCCATCCTCTCTTCGAGTTTGTCCATGTTGAGCTCTGATTCTTTGTCATGAATCCAAGTTTCAAGTCTTTCGTTTAATCCGCGCATCCATTTTCCCGTGTAGATGGAAAGGTCGCCGATGAGTTCAAAAAGAGGAAGCGGAGCCAATGTGAAACTCTCGTCAAGTTTCTTTGTAAGCGTTCTACAAGCGAGTTTTGGACGACCGTTTACAAGCATGGAACAGCTTCCACAGATTCCCGCGCGACATACGAAATCAAACTTTAAAGAGTTGTCTTTATGCTCTCTTATCATGTTTAAGACTATGTAAATCGTCATACCGTCCGCTTCTTCTATCTCAAAAGTTTCCATATGTGGAAAATCTTCTGGGTCATGTGGATCAAATCGCAGTATGCTTACTTTTAAGATTCTTGGCTTGTTTTCATCTTGACTCATACGTTTTCTCCTAGTCTTTCGTTTGTCCCGCGGTATTTTTGAGGCAGTTTGTTTAGGTAAGGCATGAGGGCGTTTTGAATTTCAAAACGATCGGCTCCCTCTATTTCTAATTTTTGAGTAATCATGTCAACCATGGATTGCCTCACTTTCGTTTGGGGATGATGGTCTGTCAAATCTTTGCCATAACCACGAAATCCAGGGGGCATCTCCATGTTGGATACGGGTATCTCTTCATAGCTAACCTCAGGCATGGTCGCCTCTTCGTCGCTCCAAGTCATGATGGTGCGTTTTAGCCAGTTTTTGTCATCGCGTTTTGGAAAATCTTCACGAGAGTGCGCGCCGCGACTCTCTTCTCTTAGAAGCGCTCCATAAGCCACCGTAAGCGCTACTTTTATCATTTTTTGCGTTCTGTAGGCGTTTACTAGCGCAGGGTTGGCGGCGCGAGATTTTGAGCGAAAAACTTCTATGTTTTTAGAGCGTTTGAGCAACTCTTCGAGTTCTGTAACCGCCTCTTGAAGGTCTTTTCCATTTCTAAAAATCCCAACTTTCTCCATCATAATCTCTTCCATGCGACGACGAAGAACGTAAGCGTCTTCTCCATGCTCTTTTTTTAGAAGAGCGTCTATTTTGCGTTGCTCTAGCTTTATAAATCTTTCTATTGTGGTAGAGTGAATATTCATGTCGCTTCTTGGGGATTCAATGAAGTCGCTGATATACTCCGCCACCAACATTCCCGCCACGACCGTTTCGCTAACGGAGTTTCCGCCAAGACGGTTAAACCCGTGCATATCCCAACAAGCGGCTTCGCCACAAGAGTACAAGCCTTTCATGGTTTGCGATTCTCCCGTGTATTTTGTTCGAATGCCTCCCATGGAGTAGTGTTGGGTAGGTCGAACGGGTATCCAATCAACCGCTGGGTCTATGCCTAAAAAGTTTTCGCAAATCTCTTTAACTTCGCGCAAGTTTTTCTCAATGTGTTCGCGTCCCAAAATGGTTATGTCAAGCCACAAGTGATCACCATAACGACTCTTTACCCCTTTGCCTTTTCTCATGTGTTCGGTCATTCTTCGACTGACGACGTCGCGAGAAGCTAGTTCTTTTTTGTCTGGTTCGTAGTCTGGCATAAATCTATAGCCGTCTTTATCCAAAAGGAGTCCGCCGTCGCCACGGCAACCCTCGGTTGTGAGTATCCCGACTGGCACTATGGCGGTTGGATGAAACTGAATGGCTTCCATGTTTCCAAGAGTGGCGACACCCGTTTCAAGAGCGATGGCTTGACCGATTCCTTGGCAGATGATGGCGTTTGTCGAAACGCTGTATATGCGGCCATATCCACCAGTGGCTATGGTCGTCGCTTTGGCGACGTAAGCCACGAGTTCGCCATTCATTAAGTTTCTCGCGATCGCGCCGTAGCAACGACCATGTTCATGGATGAGGGAGATCGCTTCAAGTCGTTCATGCACTTCCACGTTGTTTTGTTTGGCTTTGTTGTCCATGGCGTAAAGCATGGAGTGACCCGTGCCATCGGACGTGTAACAGGTTCGCCACTTTTTAGTTCCCCCAAAGTCGCGAGCCGTGATAAGGCCATGCGCTTCTTTTTTTTCCGTAATGACTACTTTTTTCGCGTTAATGATGGCGTTGCGATCTCCCTGATGAACTCTGCTCCAAGGCACGCCCCAGTGAGCTAATTCTCTAATCGCTTTTGGCGCGCAGTGAACGAACATGCGAACGACTTCTTGATCGGCTCCCCAGTCGCTTCCCTTTATGGTGTCGGAAAAGTGAACGTCTTCATTGTCGCCCTCACCCATTTTAGAGTTGGCCAAAGACGCTTGCATCCCGCCTTGCGCCGCCGCCGAGTGAGAACGTTTTGGGGGAACGAGAGAGAGTATAATGGTGTCATGACCTCGCTCTTTTACGCCCGTAGCCACGCGAAGACCCGCAAGACCGCCACCGATTATAAGAACGTCCGTATAGATGATTTTCATTTATGTTCTCCCACTCGTATGGTTTTGGATTCATATTTAACGCCATCGCTAAAGTCATGGGTGTACCCGACATACGCGTATTTCGCCAACGAAAATAGACCGATGACTATGTAAGACAAAATCATGGCTTTCATAACGAGCTTGAATCTTGCGCGAGAAACTTTACTATTTTTCCCCTCCATGAATCCCCATTTTAGAGCGAGTCTATAGAGACCCACAAAAGCGTGCGAGACTACGGAAATAAGAAGGACAAAATAAAGAGGACCCATAAACTCATCTACGATTCTACTTGAACTCGCGTATGGACCTATGTTTGATGGCTGCGTCATCATGACGTAGAGATGAACCGAACCTATAAAAAACATGATAAAGCCCGTGACGACTTGAAGCATCCAAAGAGAAGTGTCTTCATGTTTCATACTGCTCATATGCTCTTTCATAATTTTGTATTTTTTGTAATCAGAAGGGAATTTTCTCATAGCCGTCGCCGCATGAACTATAAATATGATAAAAATGGCTCCAGCTAAAAAAGAGATGATTCCAGGATATCGTTCTCCAAAAAAGTAATATCCTTCAAACATCAAAGTAACTTTATACATCATCTCGTTGGAGATTAATATGGAAGCTTCAAATAATATGTGACCAATGATAAAAATGGCTAAAATCAAGCCTGTTACGCTCTGCGTAAAATCCAATCGTCCGGGTGTTTTGTCTATAGTTTGTTTTTTCAAGTTTCCTCCAAATAAGTAATCAATTCTTTTATTCTATCATCTAAAAACTAAATACCAAGCTAAGCTAACAGGATTCCGATGATTTCAAGTAGAAAGAGCGCTTCGTATCGGCTGAAAATCGCTCCTTTTAGGACGACGAATAACGACGCTAACATCGAGTGTAGGTTGAGATCTTTTCATCTTTTTTGTTGTTGAGCATAGATTTCCCTATAGAAATTTTATTATCTTGGAATAATAGCATGGAAGATTTAAAGTAATAAAAAAGAGGGCGGTGAAAATATTCAGTTTAGAACGTAAATTAAAAATTATTTCTATCTTTATCAACTTTTTAGTATGTTTTAAGTATTATTAATCACATATAAAATTTGGATAAACAATGCAAGTAAACATTCCCCTCATACAAACTATCGATAACTCGTACGACATAAGCATCGACGCGATTTCCACAACGCATTTTGACAGAAAAGTGGCCATTGTCACAAATCCTAAGGTGGCTGGATTGCATCTTGGTTATTTGCTCTCCAAAATTAGCGCCAAAGAGTTGTATATCATAACCGTGCCAGACGGTGAAGAGTACAAAAATCAAGACTCGGTCAATCTCATCTTAGAATCGCTTTTTAACCATCGATTTAATCGTAACTCCATGCTTATCGCCTTTGGTGGCGGCGTTATAGGCGACATGACGGGGTACGTGGCGAGCGTATACCAACGCGGGATTGATTTCGTGCAGATTCCCACGACGCTTCTTTCTCAGGTGGACGCTAGCGTTGGCGGGAAAACGGGCATGAACAACTCTTATGGCAAAAATCTCGTCGGCGCGTTTCATCAACCAAAATCCGTGCTTATCGATCCACTCTTTTTAAGCACGCTTCCTCCTAGGGAATTTGGCGCCGGCGTCGCCGAGATAGTTAAAATGGCCGTTACTTTTAACAAAGAATTTTTCTCATTTTTGGAGAGCGCGGATTTGAGCGACGCCAAGGTTTTGCAAGAAGCGATCAAGCGAGCGGTTCAGACGAAAGCGGACGTGGTCGCGCAAGATGAAAAAGAGCACGGTTTAAGAGCCGCGTTAAACTATGGGCATACTTTTGGCCACGTCATAGAAAACGAGACGAAATATAAAAAGTATCTTCATGGAGAGGCCGTCGCCATCGGCATGGTCATGGCAAATGAAACGGCCGTGAAAATGAACCTCATGAGCAAAGACGAAGCTCTTAGGGTTAAGAATCTTTTGGAAAAATACAATCTGCCGACTTCGTATAAGATTGAAAATCCCTCAAGTTTTTATGAAACTTTTTTCTTAGACAAAAAAAGTTCCGACTCTAGCGTTACCTTTATCATTCCCGTAGGCATTGGCGGAGTGAAGATAACGGATGAAATTGACGAGAAACTTATTCTATCCGTTTTAGATGGTTTTTAGGAGTCGCCATGATAGCTTTTATCCGTAAAAATTTACTGCTTGTTTTTCTCGCTTCATCATTGTTGGCGCAAGACGCGAACCTCGTCGAAGAGCAAAATCAAACTAGCATGCAAGACGTCAACTTAACTCAAGAACAAAATCAAACGTCCATTCAGAGTGAAGAAGAGTTGCTAAAGATTGAAAACGAGAGGCTGGAAAAATTAGAAGTTCAAAAACAATTAAAACTTGAAGAACTTAGAATGGATAAAATAAAAACGTATCTAGATAACATCAAAGAGATTGAACAATTAATTTCCGAAGAAAAAGTTTGGATGAAAAGTTACGCTTCGTACCTTACTTCGTTAGAAGTGAGAAACAATTTGTCAACTATCACAAAGAGAATTAAATACTTAAAAGAACATGCGAAAACTTTAAACGACAACGATGAACTTGAAGCTCTCATATCAAAAGAGATGATTTTAACTTCGCAGATTGAAAAGCTTAAGAGTAAAAACACGGCGCCATTTTCCAGGTTAATCACGCCTCCAGAGATAGATGAAATTCCTTCCATTGGCAATCCATTTGATATTTTTACGGGCGTTTCTTTTTTAAAATATCTTACGGCAAATTTAGAAGAGTATAAAAAAAGACAGGATAATCTTGGCGATCTCGTTGTGTTGCTGAGAAAAGAGAAAGCGATATATAAACTAATAGAAGTGATAGACTCGGAAAAAAAATATCTCGAAGAGATGAAATATAAAACGCAAGAGCTCGAAAGATTTGAAACAGCCCTCGACACAATTAAAGCGACGTTTGACGTTTATCAAAAACGATTGGAAATCATAGAGTTGACCATCAACAAAGAGATAGAAAAACAGATGTACAGCCTTAGTAAAATAGGAATAATAATTTTACTGGTTTTTATGTTTTTCTTCCTTGTAAAGCTTGCCGTGAAAAAATACATCACGGACAACGAGCGATTTTACATGGCGAACAAATTTATCACTTTCGCCAATTTCACTTTAGTGCTATTGATACTGTTGTTCAATTACATAGAAAACGCGAGCTATTTCGTTACGATATTGGGTTTCGCTTC
>CALDOC010000108.1 GCA_937914675.1 uncultured Sulfurimonas sp. | reverse complement strand
CCCTTTTTGGTCCACCCTTTTTTCTCCCATGAAATCGCCCATGTCTTAACGCAGTTTATGGAGTACATGGAGTCGCATTTTATCTCTACCTTGTTGGCGTTTTGTACTTCTTTTTGAGCGAGTAACAAAGACTCGTACAACGCTCCGAGTTCCGCCGTGTTGTTCGTGCCCATCTTTTCATAGAGCCCATACCAAAGTTCAGAGAGTTTGTCATCTCTATAAACCGCTATTCCAGAGCCGGCTTTTCCAGGGTTTGGAGTGCATCCGCCATCGCAATATATGGTCACGTCGCCACTTTGCTCCGTTAGCGTTTTTACTTGAGCGCTCTTCTCAGCCACCGCTTCTTGAGGAGGCTCTTCTTTTCTGAACTTTTGCAAAGCTTTGTAGTTAAAGATGATTCTCTCACGAGCCGTTTTACTCTTTATCCCAGCGAGTAAAACAAAGAGTTCCGCCCTCGCGTCCGAGAGTTGTTTGCCCAGAGCGACTTCTCTCCAGCGCGATTTTTCATCCTCTTGCATATCGAGTAAAATGAGTTGAGAGTCACTTATCTCTTCACCCTCGCCTACCCCTAAGTTTAGTAAAGTTTGCGTAACTATTTGCATTGTTTATCTTTACTCCACTTCTTTAGAAGCTATGCGCGTCGCCATTTTGCGAGCAAAAGGAAAAACCACCATGATGGTTGGAAAAGCTATGGCGTACGCTAAAACCCAAGCGTGAAACCAAATAACCCCAAAACCTTCCACCAAACCTAAATTTATCAACGTTATCACGCCGGACATAATGAAACTCATGATGCCCGAAAGGAGTAGCGTTTGGACTTGAAGCAGATATTTTTTGTTTATCATTTTTTATTTCGCCTCTTCCAATATCCAAAGGGCCTCTCTCGATTTGGAACATCGAGGATTGTGCCAAATTGCAATCTTATTCATTACTTCAACTCTCCCCAATGCGAGCCAATGTTGAGACTCGCTTTTAAAGGCACGTTCAACTCCATGATCTCTTCCATTATAGCTCTAAATCTATCGCCCAACGTTTGCGCTTCATCGGCGTTTACTTCAAAGATGAGTTCATCATGTATTTGGAGAAGCATTTTCGCGTTTAGCTTTTCATCCACGATGGTTTTATGGATTTTGTTCATGCTTAGTTTGATGAGATCCGACGCGCTTCCTTGAAAAACGCTGTTGACGGACTCTCTCTCATAAGCCGCTCGAAACATTGGAGTGGCGTTTTCGTAGTCGAAGTAACGACGACGCTTTAGAAGCGTTTGAACGTAACCGTACTCTTTTGAGCTGTCGACGATGGAGCGAAAGTAGGTTCTAACAGTGGGGAAGCTCTCGAAATATTTCTCTATGATGTCCTTGGCCTCTTTCGTCGTGATTCCCAAAGTGTCCGACAATTTTTTCTGACCCATTCCATACAAAAGACCAAAGTTTACCGTTTTGGCGACGCCGCGTTTCGCGCTCGCTTCTTCTTCTCCAAAAAGCGCGATGGCGGTTTGAAGGTGAATGTCTTTGTCATGTTTAAACGCGTCGAGCAAAACGGCGTCTTGGGAGAAATGGGCGAGTAAACGAAGCTCGATTTGAGAGTAGTCTATTCCTACGAGTTTTTTGCCCTCGCCCGCCACAAAAGCTTCACGGATTTTAAGCCCGAGCTTGCTTCTCGCCGGTATGTTTTGCAGGTTTGGATTTTTTGAACTTAGACGACCCGTCGCCGTTCCCGTTTGCGCAAAAGACGTATGAATTCTACTCTCTTTGTCCTCATGGCTGAGTTTTAAAAGCGGTTCGATGTAAGTGGAATAGAGTTTATAAACTTCACGATACTCAAGTAGTTTGCCGATAATCTCATGCTTGTCTTGTAAACCACTCAAAACTTTTTCGTCGGTAGAGTAACCCGTCTTAGTTTTTTTGCCAACTGGTAGACCCAAACTCTCAAAAAGTATAACGCCCAACTGTTGCGTGGAGTTGATGTTAAACTCTCCTCCCGCCAACTCGTAAACGCTTTTAGTCAGAGACGCAAGAGTCTCTTTAACCTCGACTAAAAAGTTTTCTAAAAACGCGCTATTTACTTCTATACCCTCTTTTTCCATTGCCAATAAAGTGGCGATAAATGGTATTTCCACTTCGTTAGCCTCATCTATAAGGTGCGTCGCGTCTTGAAGTTCTAGTTTTTGTAAAAACAGTTTATAAAGTTTGTAAGTTATAAAAGCGTCTTCCGCCGCGTAGTCGCAAGCGTCTTGCAACTCCACGCTAGCGAAAGTTTC
>CALDOC010000107.1 GCA_937914675.1 uncultured Sulfurimonas sp. | reverse complement strand
TCTGTTTTTATCTCATGGCGCGGGTAAATACAGCCTCGATAGATTTATATTTAGTGAGAAAAACTAGTTAAAGCGACTCTAACGCATAAGTTACATGGAATTTACGTTAATATGCTTTTATGAATTACACAATATCACCCGAATTTACTCCTATTATCGACGCCATTGAAACCTACTTAATGGGCAAGCGAGAGACAATCGCTTTGTCTCTCGCCACTTTTTTCGCAGGTGGACATTTGCTACTCGAAGACATACCCGGCGTTGGCAAAACCACTTTGGCTAAACATCTGTCGCAAGTGCTTGGGCTTGATTTTGGTCGCGTACAGTTTACTTCGGACATGCTTCCCTCCGACATTCTTGGCGTGAACTACTACAACCAGAAAGAAGGCGGTTTTATTTTTAAAAAAGGTCCAATCTTTACTTCTTTTCTTTTAGCGGATGAGATAAATCGATCCATGCCTAAAACGCAGTCCGCTCTGCTTCAGGCTATGGAAGAGGGCGTTGTTACCATAGACGCGACGCCATACGCTCTTCCTAAACCATTTTTTGTCATAGGTACGCAAAACCCCCATGAGGAAGTTGGCACGTTTGCGTTGCCCAACTCTCAACTCGATCGGTTTATGTGTTCCTTTGGCATAGGCTACCCGGACAAAGCGTCCGAAAGGGAAATTTTAAAAGGGGAGACGAGACATAGTTCCGCTATATCCAAGGCGCTACTGACTCCCGCTCAAACTCAATCATATATGAAGCGGGCTAGCGTCGTGAAATTGAGTGAAACTTTGCTTGATTTTCTTCAGGACATTATAGAATTTACCCGCAATAGCGGCTTATTTGAATATGGACTTTCCACTCGTGGCGCGCTCTCTTTAACGGCTATGATAAAATCATGGGCTATGTTGCAAGGAAGAAGCTACTCTACCGCCGATGACGCGCATATGGTCACCGCCGTTGTCTGCGCGCACCGTCTGCGTTTTAAAGAAGGCGCCACCACAGCGGCGCGAATACATCATGAAATCTTTACGCAAATTCTTTCAGATACGTAAAGGAGTAAAGCAACATGCTACGCGCTTTAGTTTAGTGGTTGTCATCTTTCTTTTTGGGCTTTTTATGGAAGCGTATATGCACGACTTCAACCTTGTGTACGTCACGCTGTTTTTTCTGTTTTCTTTCGCTTTTTCGGCTGGTCCCATAGGCGTGATGAACTTAGGGCGTCTTGAAGCGAACTTCTTGCGTTCGGGACGTTTTTTCGCGCATCGAGAAGGTAACGTCTCCCTACGTATCCACAATAACTCAAACGCGACTTCTTGGTCTGTTTTGCTACGTCATGAAGCGGTGAGCGTGGCTCTGCCAAAACTTAAAGGCGAATCGTCGGCTACCCTGCATCTTCCTTTCACTCCTCAAAAACGTGGAGCTTTTATCTATGAGAAGAGTTATATGGAGAGTAAATATCCGCTTTCGACGGTAAGACTCACTAGAGACGTCCCTTCGAGTTATCTAGGCGTAGCTTACCCCCAACCAAAAGGAAAATCATTACAAGCGTTTTTAAATGAAGAAGAAACGTTCTACGGAGAAGAAAAAGAGTTTGACGGACTCCGTGAGTATGATGGTTCTCAACGCCTTTCACGCATTCATTGGGCGTCTGTGGCCAAAGGAGTAATGTCCGTAAAGGTTTTTACCAAAGAGACGCGAACGCCCAATCTGGTTTTTACTTTTGAGACCTTGCAAGGCGAGGAGGAAGCGCGTTTGTCTCAGCTGTGTTTATGGGTGCTGGAGTGCGAAAGACAACGCCTTCCCTTTAGCGTGCAAATGCCCCACAAACGACTAAGTTTCCCAAAGGAGAGCATAGATGAAATTCTTGAGCGCCTCGCTAAGCACTAGATTTACGCCTTTGACCCTTTTAGACTTAAGTTACCTCGTAGCGCTGTTGCCCGTAGCGCTTACTCTTAAAGCTCCGATGTTGGCGTTTGTCTTTATTGCTGGGAGCGTAATTTTCTTAAAAAAAACTCCCGCTAAAAACCCGCTCATAGTATTTATATTTTTACTTGGCGTTTTGGCGGTTTACTTTTCGCTTTATGGAGCGTTTTCTTTTAGAGGACTTTCTCGCTTAAAACTTTTTATCGAGCTTCTTATTTACGCGCTTCTCGTTGTCGTCGCCATGCAAAGGTTGACTCGCAAGATAAACTTCTATCTAATCATCTCTCCATTTTTGTTTTTGGCGCTATCTTTATTCTTTTATCAAGGGATGGCGATGCTCGTTTACGTGATATTTGAAATCTTCTTTTTACTATGGATGGTTTTGGCTCATAGAATGCAAGGCGACTTGATAGAGAGTTTCCGCTCAAGCATGGTGATGTTTATGTACTCTTTGCCTTGGGTTGTGGCGCTTTTCATATTTTTCCCTCGCATCTCTTTTGAGCATGCTTCCTACGGGTTTAAGGGTGAAGCGATAAAAAGAATGGGGCATGACGGCACCATGTACCTTGACGCAAACGCGCTGCTAGCGCCATCTGGCCGCATCGTCATGGAAGTGGGGTTTGATGGCCCCATACCGACTTCAAACGCGCTCTATTTTAGAGGGAGCATGCTATACGTCGATAAAAAAGACCACTGGGAACCGATGCCTAGCTACGTTAAAAGAAAAGATAGACTTTATGACTACGCAAGGGGCGAAACCATAGACTATCAGGTCACTCTCTATCCTACCCAAAAACGATGGTTGTACATGCTAGACATGCCCGCCGAGTCGGTAAAAAACTCCATACTCGACAGAGATCTCGTAAGCACCGTAAAAGAAGATATAAAGGAACCTATTCGCTATGGCGCCCGCTCAAGATTGAGTTCGAACCTGTACGACGTTCTGGATGAGCAAACCTTAGAGGCGTCGACTCTTTTTGATCAAGAGCAAAATCCTCAAACTTATAAAGTGGCGCAAAGTTTAAAAAAAACGCATCACTCGTCCACGCAGAGAGCGGCAGCCATCATGCGGTTTTTTAAGGAGCGCTCTTTAATTTATACGCTCAAGCCAGACGCGCTTGACGTCAACCACTCAACGGACGATTTTTTGTTTAGCAAACGACGTGGCTACTGCGTGCACTTTGCCTCTTCTTTTGTCACGATGGCTCGCATGGCGGGCATCCCTTCGCGCATCGTCACAGGATACAAGGCCGACTCGGCAAACGGTTTTAACAATTATCTTGCCGTAAAAGAGAGTGACGCCCACGCTTGGGCGGAATTATATATGGATAAGCGTTGGGTGAGGGTGGAGACTACGGCAACCGCTTTAAGAGTGGATGAACAGACGCAAATGAAAGTTGCGAAAGAAGAACAAAACCAATTCTATAAAAAAGTCAATCTTTACCTCATGTACGCTAAGTATCAGGTGGAGACATGGATACTTTACTACTCCAACGCACGTCAATTACAACTCTTACAATACTCGAAAGAGAACCCAAGGTTTATCTTTATTTTTGTAACGAGTTTACTTGTTTTGCTG
>CALDOC010000106.1 GCA_937914675.1 uncultured Sulfurimonas sp. | reverse complement strand
ATGCAAAAGCTTGAGGCGGGTATAAAAAACATGACTTATATGGACATATACCATGCGTCGCATTCATTGAGAGGTTCCTCGGGAAATATAAGGATAAAAGCCATACCAGAACTTACTTTAAAGCTTGAAGAAGCGGGTAAAGAAAAACTAAATATTGATTATCAAACAATGTATAACGAGCTAGTGGAAATTATTGGAGAAGTTCAGTTGGAATTAGAGGAAGTTATGAGGGAATAATTTTTATTAATATATTTACCAATACTAAATAAGTGCTTAGTCAAAATAAACCCCAAGTTTCAGCGATAAGAAAACAGCTCTAGTGCTAGGCCAATAAAGTAGCTTTACGCTGTAGCTATTGACGTACTGGCGTAATATAGCTATAAATATCAGATTTTAGTTGAGGGTAGATATCCTTTTCTGACAATTCTCTTAATGTTGTTTCAGCAATAGGGAAGTTAGACATATTATTGCCAAGAATATTTATCAGCCGTTTCGTTTCGGTTTTATTATTGAGTTCTAGCGCTTTTTTTGACACCCAGTCTATGGATTCTTTCGTCATAGTCATTTTTTGTAAGTTATTTAGAGCATAAGTCTGCATTGTTTGATTATCAGAGCTTATTCTTTCATAAGCCTTGGTTAATAGAGTTACAGCCTCAACGTCGGGCATTCTAGCTATCGCTTTAAACGCGTTCTCTCTTAATCTTTCATTTGTGGAATCTAAATAGGGAGAGACATTCTCCATTAAAGCGTCATTGTGCGTATTGCCCATGGCGATAAGCAAATCGGCTTTAGCCCAATCATCGCTTGCGTTATGGAGTTTTTCTTTCAAGTTTGAGACAATGGACGCTTTGACTTTGTCGTCAATTTGCTCACTTGTGGTCAAGGTGGCTATCGCAAACAAAGCGCCACTCGCTAAAACTTCATTATCGCCATTATTTTTATCGGTTCTACTCGAAAGTTCTTCTTGTATCTTCCACAAACTTTCAACAAACTTCTCCGTCGGCTGTTCAAAGAGACGCACATGCCCAATCGCTCTATATTGGATGATTTGTCGAAATTCAGGGTTTTGCAAAGCGTAAATATAAGCGGCTTGCGCTTCTTTATGACCGGCTTTAGCTAGTGCGGACCACAATTTCACCTCTTGTGCATCTGTTAAATTATCTTGGTTCGCATTAATATAATCAACAAACTCTACTGATTTTTCTGGATGTAATCGTAGATAATTTACGAGATACTCTTTCGCCAAAAACTCATTGGTCGCAAAAAGTTTAGAATAATACTCAAAGAGTTCATTTAAATTTTTAATTCCAATTAAATCAGGTGAGTTGTTCTCAACATGATAATAATCACGCTTTGTTTTTTTCGCCAATATCGCCTTTAATTCGACTAGCGACTTAGGGAGTTTAACGCTAGAGTCAAATTCAGTATAGAGTGCAGAAAATTGTGTTGCAATATCTGAAATCTCTTGGCTTCCACTCTCTAGAGCTATTTGTTCAAAAAGTTTGATTTCATTTGCCCAAAGAGCATTTTTATTTAGCTTAATAACTGAGTTGTGATTGATAACACGTGCCTGCGCTTGCATAAATTCTGCTTTAAATAAAGCGGGGAGTTTGTTTGTTTTGTCATAAATGAACTTATGCTTTTTTATTGTTATCATTGTGTCTGAGCGATTTAGTGTATATTCTGATTTATAACTACCTACTAGATCTCTTTCTCTTGTTTTCCATTTTTCACGACCTGCATCTTGCCCTACAATTTGTAGATAGGGCAACAATTGTGAGATTAAATTTCTAAATTCTTCATTATATATAATCTCTGCATCATACAGGGTGAGCAATCCATTTTTACTTAAAATTAAAGGGAATGCATTTACTAATTGACCTTTATTTTCGCCAAAAATACCGTTTTCACTTTTCAAGTCGCTAAGCTGTGCAAAATAGAGCTGAGAATCATTATTTTCTTCAATAAACTTAATATTAAGGCGAGCGCTTATTTTGCTTTTTACAGGAATTTTGCCTCCTGTATTGTTTGTTTTTGTGTCATATCCTGATTGAAAAAGTCCACTATTTATTTCACCATTATTTTCTATACTAAAAGAATAAGCAAACTGCTCTTTTGGCTGGTAAGTGTTTTTGACACTAAGGCTTTTTTTTGGTTTAACTAAAAAAGTGTCGTCTCCGACTACCTTTTCATTAGCATTAAACAACATAAGAAGTGAAACAACGGCTATTACTATCGTCAGAGCAATAATCGCTATTTTTTTACTTTTCATAGAATTTTTCATTTTCATAGAAAGTTATTTTTCTCTAACGCCAAAAGTCAATCGATTACCTGTAGGCCAACTAGTTGGACGTATACCTGAAATCTCAACTTCGGTACAACTACCGAGCTTAATATTTTCATCAACAGTGCCTGTAAACGTCATACTTCTCTCAATAATCTCACCGCACACTATGTCAACCTGAATAAACTCGTTGGGATTTTCAGCGGTTGGATTGGCGGCGTTGGCTAACACTCCCCCAATTTCAAGATAATAGTCTCGTCCCGCGATTGGAGTTGGATAACCTATTTTTTGTTTAAAATATCCATCAGGTAGAGAGGGAATGATATAATCTTTTACAAAAGCTACCTTCCAAGTTTTGGTTCCTTTGAAAAGGTTCGCCGTTGTCTGATACAAAGGATCCCAATGATAAATAGTTTGGCTATCGCTTTTCTTAGGATCTATATAGTCATTGTATTTGTAATATATATCAACTTCCCCAGACATGAGATCAAGAAAGTAATCCAAACTTAACTCCGCAGTTAAAATGCCCGGCTTAACGGTAAGCGCAACGGTAAAAGGAGAGTAAATATCCAATACGTTAATAGGCGCGGTTATTCCAACTTCTGTAACCAAGAGGAGGTCTTTAGCATAACCTGTCGCGACGGAGTTAACGTTAACGTAGGGACCGCCTATTAAAGAGAACGTTTGATAGGCGCTATCTAGGTAAGCGTTAACTTTTAAGCCAGCTTCACCGCTAAGGGAAACTTCCGCAACAAACTCATATCCCCAATACAAGAACATTT
>CALDOC010000105.1 GCA_937914675.1 uncultured Sulfurimonas sp. | reverse complement strand
TGTTAAGCCAACATTCTACACTATAAAAGTTAAAGATTAACTCAGTATAATTTTATAAATAAATTACAACTAGGTTAATCTATGAATATTCCCTTACATACTATGACAAGAAAATATCTTGGATTATTTTTAAATAAAGCACTTTCTAAATTTGTTAAAATAATAGATACAAAAAGTTCTCTTGATAAAGAAGAAATAAAAAATATTATTATTATTAGACCTAACTATAGAATAGGAAATTTAATTTTTCTTACGCCACTTATTAATGAACTCTCCAAGGGTATACCAAACGTCAAGATAGACATTATAGTTGGAATGAAAATCGCTGGTGACGTTTTACAAGGACTCCCTAATGTAAATAAGGTAATTAGCATACCAAGAAATCTTTTACTTCAACCAATAAATATGATAAATTTCATCAAAGACGCGAGAAAAAAAGAATATGACCTAGCAATCAACATAATAGAAAGCTCAACAAGTTCACAAATAGTAACTTCACTCATAAATTCAAAGTACAAAGCAAGTTTTTATAACAAAAATAATTGGACAGATTTAACTCATAGTATAGAGAAAAAACATACTTATAAACACTTTAGTTTAGAAGCGCTAGAATTATTAAGATTATTGAATTTAGAGCCAAAAGAAGAAACATTGCTACTAGATATAAAATTAAAGAATAGTGAAATTATAGTGGCAAAACAAGAGCTATCTCACTTACTAGAAAAAGCGAATTTAAATAAAGACAGCAAAGTCGTCGCTCTTTTTAGAAATGCCAGACTTGATAAAAAAATCCAAGATGAATGGTGGCAAGAGTGGCATGAAGAGTTGCTTAAACTTGATCAAAATATAGTTGTCGTCGACATCTTGTCGCCAGATATTTTAAGTAAATTAAATAACAACTGTTTAGAATACTCAAACAAAAACCTAAGAGCTTTGGGCGCGTTTTTTCAAGCTTGTAGCATCTACGTGAGCGCTGACACAGGTCCTATGCACTTGGCGTCAGCTTCACAAGCCAACACCCTCGCTCTTTTTAACAAAACGGACATACAAATTTATGGAACTCTTGGTGACACGAATAAAACTATCGACATAAACGAGATGACGCCAAAAGAAGTTGCAAAAGCAAGTTACGACTATCTTGAAAATTCAATATCCAAAAACAATATTACAGGAGCATAAAATATGACTTTACCTATCATAATTTCAAACCGTTTCATTAAAATACTCGGCGCGATTACCAAAGGGTTCGCTTATATTTTTCATTTTATTTTTCCAAAAAAACGTTTCACCATTCCCAAAAATAGCCAGCCTATTGTAAACTCTTCACAACATGCCAACATACCAAAAATAATTTGGCAAACGAACTATACAAATGTAGTCAGCCTTCCCGTCTACCTCAACTATCTCTTCAACAGACTGATGTCTTTGAGTTACGAGCATCGCTACGTTAGTACGGAAGACAGATTGGAGTTTATCAAGCAAAACGCTTCAAAGGAGATGGCTCATGCTTATCAACAACTAACCGATGGAGCGTCTCAAGCAGACCTTTGGAGACTCTTCGTTTTGTACACCCAAGGAGGTATCTACATGGACATTGACGCTCATGTTGTTTGGCCTTTGGCAAAAATCATCAAATCAGAAGATACAGAGA
>CALDOC010000104.1 GCA_937914675.1 uncultured Sulfurimonas sp. | reverse complement strand
AACCATTGCTATACGCGTTCTCTTCTTGATTTAAGGCGCAATAATTTCCTTTGGATAAATTTTTATTATGTCTCTCAGTCGAATTTTAAATAATTATAGATTAATTTTTTTTGAAATTAATATTGTTTAAATATATATACTTTAACTAACTGCTATAATAGCAAAAATATACCTTTTTTAATGGAACAATAATGAATTATGATGTAATAGTAGTGGGTGGCGGTCACGCCGGCGTTGAAGCCGCGCTTGCTTCGGCTAGAATGGGAAACAACACTTTAATGATTTCAATGCTTGCGGAAAACGTGGGAGCGACGTCATGCAATCCAGCCGTTGGCGGGCTTGCCAAAGGGCATTTGGTTCGTGAGCTTGACGCTCTTGGCGGGCAAATGGGGCTTATCACCGATGAAGCGGGGATACAATTTCGCATACTCAACCACACGAAAGGTCCGGCGGTTCGCGGAAGTCGCGCCCAAATCGACATGGATAGATACCGCGTCATCGCTAGAAACGTGGTTCTCAACGCTCCAAACTTAGACCTCGCTCAAGAGATGGTCGACTCTTTAATCATTGAAGACGCGACCGTTCTTGGCGTGAAAACGAATCTTTTTAACGAATACAGAGCCAAAAAAGTCATCATAACGAGCGGAACGTTTCTCAATGGCATCATTCACATTGGTGAAGTGCAACAAGAAGGCGGGCGTTTTGGCGAGCAAAGAAGCGTGAGTCTTAGCGCTTCTTTGAAAGACGATTGCGGCTTGGAAATGGGAAGACTTAAAACCGGAACATGCGCTAGAATCGACGCGACAAGCATCGATTTTTCAGTGATGCAAGAGCAGGGCGGCGATGAAAATCCCAGTCCGTTTAGTTTTAGAACGGATAGAAAAGAGTTTCGCGAAACTAAAAAACAGCTCCCATGTTTCATCGCGTACACAAATCAAAACACGCATGACATCATCGAGAGCAACTTCTACAGAGCCCCGCTTTTTACAGGTCAAATAGCCGGAAAAAGCCCACGATACTGTCCAAGCATCGAAGACAAGATAAGCAAATTCGCGGACAAAGAGAGACACCATCTCTTTTTGGAACCACAGACGGCGGACGCCACGGAGTACTACATCAACGGCATGAGCACCTCTTTGCCTCCCGAAGTGCAACGCCAAATGATAGAGTCCGTCGAGGGAATGCAAAACGCGAAAATAGTTCGTTACGGTTACGCCATAGAGTACGATTTTGTGGATCCTCGCGAGCTTAAACACACGCTTGAAACGAAAAAAATCAGCGGATTGTACCTCGCAGGACAGATAAACGGAACCACCGGTTACGAAGAAGCGGCGGCTCAGGGAATCATGGCGGGCATAAACGCGGGACTCTCTCTCCAAGGAAAAGAGCCACTGATTCTTAGACGCGACGAGGCTTACATCGGCGTTTTGATTGATGATTTGGTGACGAAAGGGACAAACGAGCCTTATAGAATGTTTACGTCTCGCGCGGAATATCGTCTTCTTTTACGTGAAGAGTCGGCCGATACGAGACTTGGCGCTTACGGTCATGAGCTTGGTCTCGTGAGCGACGAGCTTTACGGAAAAATCAAACTAAAAAAAGAGCAAATCGAGTACGGCGCGCGGCTTTTGGAAGATACGAAGTTTACGCCAAACAAAGAGTTTAACGCCTTGCTTGAGTCTATGGACGAACAACCGCTAAAAGACGTTTCAACGGCGCAACAACTCGTCGCTCGCAAGAGTTTCGACGTAGAGAAGATGATACGAATCGTGCCAGAACTAGAGAAGTTTGACGATTACATTAGAGAAGAGATTTTGGTCGAGGGCAAATACGCCCGTTACATCGACAAGCAAAGCGAAGAGATAGAGAGAATGAAAAAGTACCTCAAAGTCGCGATTCCAGAGGGTTTTGACTTTAGAACCATCAGCGGACTCAGCAAAGAGATAGTTGAAAAACTCGAAGCGTTTACGCCTCCGACGCTTCAAGCCGCCATGAACATCAGTGGAATCACGCCGGCGGCCATTGAGATACTTCACATTTACATCAGAATGGCGAAGAAAAACAAGGACCAATCTTCATGAGAACCTTTTACTACGTGCACACGGGTCATCGCATAGGGCTTGACAGGTTTCGCAGAGCGACGACAATTATTCGCGCTTTGGGGGACATGGAGATTACTCTTTTGACCTCAGACTTTAGAATCGCGCAAATTGCCAGAGATTTTGGAGTCTCTAATTGCGTTGGACTCGACGTGGTGAGAAACATTCCTCAAATCGCCCATCATGGAGACCAGTTGATCTTTGACTCCGAAGAAGCGAATCCCATTATGCTCGACGACATGAGAAATTTTTTCTCCACTTTCATACGAGTGAGCGATAGTCCGGATGACAAGCAAGAGGGCAAAGAGTTTTTAATCTCTCCTTATTTGGAAGGTGAAAAAATCTGTAACGCTTACGCCGTGGACGACAAATATTTTGGAGAGTTTGAGAAGAACGTAAAATTGTCTTACTTTTTTGGCGACGACGATTATGAGAAAGATTTGGAAAAACGTTTGGATTTCGTTGAGGACTTAAAGCCTAGTTTGCAAATCGGGTTTTATTACTTTTTGGATTACGAAGACGCGTTAAAAGAAAAATTTGCCAATTATTTTGAATTTGAAGAGTATGACGAGATGATAAAAAGTAGCGAGATTTTGATAACGTCCTCCCCGCAAGCCGTCTTGGAGTCTTTGGCGTCTGGCTCAAAACCGATTTACGTTCAAAGGGAAGATTACATAGAGCACTTCAACGAGTTGTTCGAAAGTTTGAACGTCCCGATAATACGCGACTACGACAAGAACAAACTCTCTAGCGTTTTAGAGGACTTG
>CALDOC010000103.1 GCA_937914675.1 uncultured Sulfurimonas sp. | reverse complement strand
CTCGTGCTTGTCGGGTAACCAGTCAACTCTAACGTGCTGAATCCTCCTATAAATCCAACGTACATGCTCAAATCATTCGTAAAATTCATTTTGTAATTGACGCCAGCGTAAATATTGTTTACGTCTATGTCGCTCGTCGAACTATTCATATAACCTATAGTTGCAAATATGCGTTCATTAAACATGTAGCCAGCTTCCAAGGCATAGCTAATTCCACTATGGCTTAGTTTACTGGCGTTGGCGTCGGAAGTCGTCGCGGATAAATTGCTTAGACTTACTCCAAGAGCTATAAAAAAGTTGTTTTCGTTTCTTGAACTCGAGGTTTCTTTCGTAACCGTTTCTTGTTGATCTTCATGCTTTGCCTCTTTTTCAACGAATCTGGCGTAAGGAAAGTAATGGTTTATCTTTTGAAGAGATTTATTGGCTTCTGAGGCGTCACTATATCTTTGTGAATAGACTAGATAGTAAGAGTCCACTTTTTGAACAAACATTTTGACGTTTATGGAGTCTAGTTTTCGCTTGATTGCGCCGAGGTTGCTTTTATGAGAGGTCTTTGTGATGATTATTTGTTCAAAACTTTCACTTGCGTTAAGGTTGAATAAAAATAGCGTAATGAGTAGAAGTTTATGAAACAAGTTCATGTTTGTCCTTTGGCGAGTTTGTTTAGAACTAAAGAAAAGCAACTAACGCGCCATCTTTTAAACTTGAGAATACATTTCCCATTCAAAAGAGCTGATGTTTTTAACGCTCTCGTCAAAATTAATCCCAACGAGATAGATGGTTTTGGCGTCGCTGAGATATTTTTGAGCGTAATCTTTTTCTTTTATTTGAGCCAAAGCGTCTTCGCCGCCGACTTTAAACTCTATGACGTAGATAAACTCGTTTATCTTGATGGTCAAATCAATTCTGCCACGATTGGTGACGTCTTCACCGATGAGCTCAAAACCTAAAGAGGCGAGATAGGCGTAGATGACCGACGCGTAATATCCTTCATAGTCCGCAATGTTGTTTTTTACGTAGTGGTTGTAGGGGATTGACGCGAAAAGTGAAGTGAGACTTGCTTTGAAATCTTCTAACGACGCGGTATTTAAAGCCTTAAAGATGTTTTTTCTCTTTGCGAGTTTAGTTGTGTCATCGGTAAGATAATCTATAAAAAGGTTGTTGAGAGACAATCCCACCTCTTTGTTTGGAACGGCTAAAGTGTATTCCAACAAATCGTCAAAATCAATTTGAGAGCTTTTGATGGTCAAATACCCAGCCTGAAAAAGTAAAGTCTCTATCTTGATGTTTTCGATGTGAAAACTATTTAACAACTCTTCACCCACTTTTAGATCCGCTAGTTGCGGGATGAAGTAATTGTTCTTTTTTATGACGTCAATCAAAAAAGTGGGCGTTCCCGTTTCAAACCAATAGTTTTTATAAAGAAAATGATCTTGTATAAAAAGTAAAACGTCAAAAGGGTTGTAAACCTTGTCGCCTAAAAAGTTATAACCGTTATACCAAAGTTTTAGTTTGTCCAAATCCACGCCTTCGAGATGATCTGCGAAACTTGTCTCTATGTCGTTTTGGGTGTAACCGCAAATGTTGCCGTAATCCTTGTTTAAACTGATGTCTTTTATGTTGTTCAAGCCGCTAAAGATTGAAACTTTTGAAAACTTGGTGACCCCCGTTAAAAAAGCAAAATGGAGAAACTCGTCGCTCCCTTTTATGACGCTATAAAAATTGTAAAGACCGTCTTTCATCTCTTTGGCCGTATCCAAATTTGTAATGTTGTCTAGAAGCGGTTTGTCGTATTCGTCTATCAAAATCACCACTTTTTGATTGTATTTTTCGTAGGCTTTGATGATTAAGTCTCTAAAACAGATGTCGACGCTAGCGTCGTTTTTGCACTCAAGACCTAAGTTTTTTTGATTTTCTTCTAAGACGTCTATGATTTTTTTATCCAACTCTTCCCTATCTCTCACCTTGCCGTTCGCAAAAGAGATGTTGATGACGGGATAAGAGACGTCCCAATCCCATTTGTCAAAAATATATAAATCTTCAAAATACTCTTTTTTGGCTTGAAAGATATTTTTGAGGGTATCAAGAAAAAGGGATTTGCCAAATCTTCGTGGACGAGATAAAAAAACATATTTGTTGTTTTCTATCAAATCAAGAGCTATTTTAGTTTTATCTATATAAAGATAGTTCTCTTTTCTTATCTCTGAAAACGTTTGTATCCCGACTGG
>CALDOC010000102.1 GCA_937914675.1 uncultured Sulfurimonas sp. | reverse complement strand
ATGTATAAAATCATGGGCATATTAGAAAAAAATTCTTTAGAGTTCGCGTTTCCATCTTTGTCTATTTACTCTGAGAACGATAAGGGTGAAAATATTTTATAAGACTTCACGCATTTTAAAGTTTGGAGTTGGAAATTGGCTTATTCCTTAACTAGATTTTCAGTCTATTCTGATAAAATCACCACTCTTAAACTTAACAAAAAGAGTAAAATAAACTATGTCCTTAATTAAATTAGACGCTAGTAAATGCGTTCGTTCTCTTAGCGTAGATAGCGAATGCGACAAATGTGAGCTTGTTTGTCCTACCGCCGCCATCGTGGTGGGGGATAATCCGCTTCCCGCCATAAACTTCTCCTCTTGCGTGGGTTGTGGGGCCTGCGACGCCGTATGTCCAAACGAAGCGCTCTCTCTCGATGATTTTAGCCCTACGAATTTCTTTTTTGATTTTGTGGAGAGTGAAGAAAATCTTTTGTCATGTAAAAAAAACGTCCCCTGTATCTCCGCTTTGAGCGTTGAACATATCATTTCAATGGCAATTCTAAAAAAAGAGATAGTTTTTGACATGGGTTATTGCGAGGGTTGCGAGATAGCGCATACTTGCCACAAACAGATACTCAAAAACCATGAAGAGGCTACGTACCTTCTTGAAGCCATGGAGAGCAAAGCGACCATAAAACTAGAAAAAGTATGCTATGAAGCAGAGGAAAAAGAGACTGATAGACGTGGTTTCTTGGGGGCTGTAAATCTTCAAACGGTAGCTAAAGTTAAAAATAATTTTGAGTTGGAAGTGGTAAAAGCGAGTGATGAACTCACTCAGCATACTTTGCAAAAGGCTGACATCGCGCTGTTGAAGAAAAAACGCATTCCAGATAGAAGAAAGATATTTTTTACGGCGATAAAAAGAGTGGAGACGCCTTCTCAGTTTCACATTGTAGACGCTACCGAAGTGAGTTTTACGTCGGCAAAACTTATGGATGAAGAAAAATGCACGGCATGTCAAATGTGTTATCGCGTTTGTCCAACTGGCGCGTTGACGTCTGATTTGAAAAATTCAAAGATTGATTTTGACCCATTTATGTGCATAAAATGCCATATCTGCCATGACGTGTGCGCTCCAGACGCCATAACGCTCTCCACGTCATACAACTTGAAAGAGTTTTTTGAGCCTAAGGTGCAAAACCTTGTAGCTTTTAAAGTTCGCCGCTGCGATGAGTGTAACGTTGTTTTTAGTACAAACTCAGATGATAAACTGTGTTTTCGATGTAAAATAGAAGAGGAAGAAGCCAAAGAGCTTTGGGGGATAATAGAATGATGAATAACGCGAATCAAATTTCAAAACAGACGAAACTGTTTGGATTTATAGGCGAATACGCAGGCGTAAGTAGATTTTCAGCCGTGATTAACAAGAAGTTTAAAGAAAATGGCGACGACGTCATGATGATTCCCATGAACATAAGAGCGGATGATTTATACTTTACAATCTCAAACATGAAAGAGTCTCATGTCAATGGCGCGGTAATTTCTAACGAATACGTGACTGAGGTACTCGACTTGCTAGACAACGCAAACTCTATGGTAAAACGCAGCGGAATGTGCGACATAGTCTATAAAGAGGGCAAAACTCTTAGGGGCGACATTTTTAGCATGAGAGTTTTAACGGAACGTTTAAAAGACCTAAGAGCTTCCAAAGTGGCAATTATAGGGGTAAATCACTATGCGAAGGCGTTTTCTTTTTTAGCTTGTGGATTTAACGTGAGTTATTTTAACGATAATCTTGAAGAGTTGATGGCTTTTACCAAAGAGGTTGATTTGCAAGACGCGGATATGAATCGTTTAGCTCATGAGATGAGCGTAGATTTTTCAAGTTTTGACGTTTTACTGGATTTTTCGAACTTTGACTCTTTAAGCATGATTGCAAAGCTGCCCCCAGTTAGTTTTGACATGAAAAACAAGAAACAATTCTCAGCCTTAAGTAAACGCGCGGATGAGTTAAACGCAACGTACGTGAGTTATGACGATATGATTGATTCGTTTGTGGCTAAAGCGTATATCGAGATTGTTAAAAATAAGACGTAAAATTCAATAGTTGATTTCAATGGAGGTTTAGCATGGAACATAAAATTAACGATTTTAAATATATGTCTATTGGTGAATTAAATCAAGTTGACACAAAAACGATGAATGGCGAAGAGAGACAAATATTTGAAGAGATTAAGCATAAAACTTTT
>CALDOC010000101.1 GCA_937914675.1 uncultured Sulfurimonas sp. | reverse complement strand
TTTAACCAATTTCATAATAGTATAGTTTTCCTATTTATTTAATTTTTATTCCTAAACGATATTCTATTTTAAAACTTCGCAATACATTTAGTTAATGCTTGAACCATATGCGGTGAAAGTCGCAAGCACTGTTGATTATGGAGAGGGCTTCATCGTGAACTGGAGTTCTTATCCGACAGGATAGAGTTTAATAGATTGTTTTGAAAAATGGTCGCAATATTTTATTACTTTTTCATTTTTTACAATTAAGTTTGATTAACGTTTCAATTTTACTTTACAATCCAAAGATGACTATACCAGTACCATTTGTTAGCTTCGCGTGGAGCAGTGCAAGTATAACGGTCTCTTGGAGCATGGAGTGGATCTTTAGCATGAATGTTAACTTCAGTTTCGGAAATCCAATTAAGCAATAGTTTCTCACCGTTTCCAAGATAACATCGCATTTTTTTTATTGGATGGTTTAACTTTATCGTAAGAGTTGGTGGATTGTTCAAAGCCGTTAATGGTTCAAGTGGCGACGCAGACGCCATAGGCAAAGCCAAGGCGTTAAGCTTGAGACTAAAGCCGTCCATATCGGCAAAAGCTTCCGACATGGGAAAACGAGGCAAAGTTCTAGTGTCGCTTTGCGCGCTTATTGGCCCAGACGTTTGGGTGACGCCGACATAGCCCATGCCTTGAATAAACTCAGCCGTTTGCAAGCTGTACTCACCGAATGGGTAAGAGAAGAGTTTAGGATTCTCATTGGTGGAACTTCCAAGCTCCTTTTGCAATCTCCGTTGCGAGCCTTCTATCTCATGTTTCAATCGCTTCTTCCATTCGTATTCACTCTCATCATCTATAGGCAACAAAAAATTGTGGCTTAACGAGTGGTTGGCAAACTCCGCGCCATTGGATTGCATCTCGAGCATCTGACTCCAAGTCATATAGTTTTTAGACGCGTTGTCAATAGGCAGCGTATTTACAAAAACCGTAAAGGGAAACTTTTTCTTTTTTAACATCGGATACGCTTTTGTATATATACTGACGTACGCGTCGTCCATGGTGAGAGCCACCGTCTTTTGTGGAATATGTTCGCCTTCTAAAATATGGCGAACTATTTTTGAGAGTGGCCATACAATAAAGTTGTTTTTTTGTAAATGATTAAGATGTCGTTCAAACTGTTCAAGGCGAATATTCGTTGAAGGATGCGTGGTTTCTCCAAAACGGTGATACATAAAAACTATGGAATCGGCATCGTTTTTTTCTATATCATCGCTATGTAGCATGGATGAAAACACTGAGAAATTAATAAACAAACTTAAAATTATTTTTGTCATCTACAGCAGGGGATTAGCATTTTTAAGGTGCCATGTCAAAATATAATCCCATAATGCCTGGACCGCCGCCAGTCATAAGCGTAACGCGACAATCGCTTGGTCCTTCTCCAGACAATCCAACAATCTTTCCAAACTCTCTAGCAATCTCATAAAAACGATTTTTGTCTAAAATCTTTTCGCAAATTTTATATCTTTGGATAAACTCTTCATTTTGAGGGTATTTCTCTAAAAGCTGTTTCGCTTTCATTAAATTTTGACTCGCCTCGGCTTCTTCTATAATCCTTGTTCCCCCAAAAACGGCGATAGTGTGCTTTATGCCATACTCCTGGAGAAGTAGTTCTGTTTTTAAGTAATCGGCTTGAAGTCTTAATCCACGAGCGGCGTCTTCTTTTAAAAAATTAATATCTTCATCAGCTTTTCTATAATTCGGATTTTGCAATATATCATGTATTCTTTTCTCTTTTGTCATAATTATATACTCCAAGGAACGCCAAATTCCATAATATGCGACTCATGTCCCAACTCGCTTTTAATAACATTTGCAAAAGTCTCCATCTTTTGAGCTTCTCCATGAATCAAAAAAAGTTTTTTTATATTTTTAACGGGACGAATCCAATCTATCAACTCTTTTTGATCCGCATGAGCGGAAAAACCGTTTATAGTGTATATCTTTGCTTTTGAGATAATATCATCGTTATAAATTTTAACCGACTCCGCGCCATCGACTATTTTTCGTCCTAACGTTCCCTCCGCTTGATAACCGACAAAAATAATTGAATTTTTTGGATTCCACAATCTATGCTTCAAATGATGCATAATGCGACCGCCATTGCACATGCCGCTTCCCGCGATAATTATGGCTTTTTTCTCCACTTCGTTTATGGCCATGGATTGGTCTCTTGTCGTGGTTGGCTCAAGCCATGCGAATGAAAAAGGGTCTGTCCCGCTTTTTGGTCTATATTGGACTTCATCGCTTAGATGAGTTGTGTATTTATTATAAAGTTTTGTCGCTTTAATTGCGAGTGGACTATCTAGAAAGACGCGGCATTTTGGTAGTTCTCCATTGTCATGCATCTCATGAAGCAACCAAAGTATCTCTTGGGTTCTCTCTAACGCAAAAGACGGAATCAAAACGTTGCCTTTGTTTTTTAGAGTTGATATAACCGCCTCTTTAAACTCTTCTACGCTCTCTTGGAGTGACTTATGAATTCTGTCTCCATAAGTCGACTCTATAAAGAGAGCGTCCGCTTCATCTATCTTGTCATGCGTATCAATTACCATTCTCTCCGGACTACCCAAATCACCAGAAAAGACTATTCGCTTTTGCGTATTTTGCTCTTGATAATCAATTATCGCAAAAGCGCTTCCCATAATATGTCCAGCATTGCCTAAAGAGAGTTTTATGTGTTGCTTTAACTTATGATCTTCGAAATATTCCAATGATTTCCATCTTTTTTCAAAAACTTCTTTTACGTCTTTTTTGCTATACAAAGGTTCCAAGACGCTCTCCTCGTCACCACGTCTACGAGCTTTTTTTCTTGCGTTTTTATAATCTTCAAGTAAAATGCCCGCGCTGTCGAGAAGCATTATTTTTACGATATCGCGAGTGGCGTTAGTAGAAATGATCTCTCCGTTAAATCCGTCTTTAACAAGCTTTGCGACTCTGCCAACATGGTCAAGGTGAGCGTGAGTCAAAACAAGATAGTGTATCTCGGAAGGATTAAATCCAAAAGGCGCGTAGTTTCTCTCGCTTTCGCCATCACCTTGAAATATTCCACAATCGATTAAAATTTTGATAGCGCCTATTTTTAGAAGATGACAAGAACCCGTAACGGTCTGCGCGGCTCCATAGGACGTAACGGTTACCATGATATACTCCTGAACTAAAATTTTATACTTAGGAATTAAAATAACATTGCCATTATCTGCTTATTTATTTAATTTTTATTCCTTACTCCATATGTCCATTATACACAAGGTTTATATACTTTATTGTCAACGAGGCTCGAGATGCGTAAAAGAAGAAGAATTCGGTTCAAAATTATCCCAAAACTAAAATCACTTTTTATCTTAATACGGATTTAGTGGAACTAATAATTGTGTCAGACCACTCTCTCATGTCATATTGTTTTGCAAGATCAGATAGAAGAGTATATTTGATTTCTATCATTTGTTCAATCATTTCACTAGAATTTTTAATATCAAAAGTAGTTGCTATCTTTTGAATATGTTTTTTCTTTAAATCATATCCATTTGTATAGTCAAATAGCATTTGATGTTTCCTATTTGTTGTAAACGTTAAGTCATAAGCAGGCGCCCCTCTCCATATTCCATTGCCATCCATAAGGTATGAAAAATTTCTTGAATGATCATCTCTATTTCCAAATATTAAATTAAAGAGCATTGTTTTAAAAAATTGCTCTTTATCTTTATGGGGGATATTAAGCGCGCTACCAACTCTAAAAAGATTTGTGTAGTCAAATGACGTCTCGGCTGGATTATGATGCATGATTCCCGATAGAGAGTGCATATGTTTTCTCACAACTTTACCACCTTCTATTTGAATGTCAAAGCGCTCGGTAATAAAATGACAGTTTCCATCTGCTTCTAAGAGATGTGAGTTCGCCATGTTTATTCCAGCTTCTTTAGCTAGGAGATAATAGACGTATTCGCCTTTAGTTTGAGAAATTTTGTTGATCTCTGTAAAATTATCTAAAGCGTTTTTATAAATAAGATTGTCAAATTTAACTATTGAGTGCGCAAAACCATCCGGCAGTGATTCATGTTTTGAGCCAATAAACATCTTCTGAGTTTCTTTGTTGAAACCAACAATGGCTTTTGGCCTCGCTCCAGACGCGGCAGAGTTTGAGATAGCTATTATTTCATTGATAGAAAAATCGGCATCGCCCATTAAGGCCTTTTTCGTCTCTTTATATAGTTCCATCGCATCAAAGATGGCGCTAACTCTATTTTGTTTCGTATCTTGCAACTCTGGTTCATAAGTTAACGCCCCCATGGTGTTTTGACCTAAAAATTGCAGAGTTTCTAGATGCGTAGGTCTGAATTTAAAATGTTTCATAAAAAATTCATCAAGATATTCTTTACCATAAACTCCAGGGAGACTGTCGCTAATCATTCCTGGTAAGCCTTTTTGAAACGCAAGATGAGAAAACTCATAATTTTTACCTTTCTCTTTGAGCTTAATAGGTGAAAAATTCAATTTATTATGTGGAGAGAGAGAAAAATGGTTGAGTCCATCTCTGCGCTTTATTTTAGCGACTACGTCTCCCCATGCTTTTACGATTATCTCCATTTAAAAGTCCCCTACCATTGGATAAGATCTTTGTTTTCACTAAACAATAAGGAAACCTCTTCGATTCTATCTAGTCCTTTAGCAATGTTGATAAATTCAGGAAAAGATATTTGACCAGTCTGCTCGAATCTTGCGTACATATTAAAGTTCATGCCAATATGCTCGGCAAAAAGTTTTTGGGTTTTAAATCTTTTTTTTCTAATTGCCTTTACTTTTAGCGCCAGTGATTTAGCAATTTCAGAAGACGTCATAAACTCATAATTATTTTTTAAATCATCATCCATTATATTAATCCTGCATATTTTCAGTGATTATAGCATATTGAGACTAAATACTGAAAATATGCGGTATATAGTCTCAATATAAAGTTAGTTAAAGGCTCTCTTCGCATTAAATGTGGGTAAAATCACATCCGTCCGGCATACGCGTCCATCCGACATTTTAATGCCAGTAGGTTTGCTAAATCAATCATTTTTAAATACAACGGTAATCCATGTTAATTCATCTCTATTTAAACTGTCGGCACTCTTGGTAGTCTCAAGCAACGAGAATCCCTTGCTTTTAAAGAGTTCAACAATATAGTCTAAATCCACATCTTCAAAGTAACGTTCATCAGCCG
>CALDOC010000100.1 GCA_937914675.1 uncultured Sulfurimonas sp. | reverse complement strand
ATAGATAATTTTTATTCTTATTTTACACTTATCGTTTGTGATTAAGTTCAGAAAAAAGCCTGTTATTAAATTTAAGCGTATTTAGTGTAAAATATCAAAAATATTTTTAAGGGTGTGTTTATGGCGACTGTTGGCATGAGTGATATAAAAAAGAACGTGAGAATGATTGTTGGAGAAGTTCCATATAAAGTGGTGGAATTTCAACATGTTAAACCAGGAAAAGGCGCGGCGTTTGTGCGTATGAAAATGAAAAGTTTTTTAAATGGCAAAGTTGTTGATAAAACGGTTCACGCTGGAGACAAGTTCGAAGTTCCAGTTATTGATTATAAAACTATGCAATATCTTTATGATGACGGTGAAATGTATCAGTTTATGGATAATGACACATACGATCAACTAGGCTTGTCTTATGAACAGTGTGACGACGCCGCAAAATGGTTTAAAGATGGAATAAACGTAGACATTATTTTTTTTAAAGGAGAAGCGATATCCGTCGCGGCTCCCGAAGTTATGGAACTGATTATTACAGAAACACCACCAAACTTTAAAGGCGATACTTCTAGCGGAAGTAAAAAACCAGCGACTCTCGAAACTGGCGCGGTCGTTCAGGTGCCATATCACGTTTTAGAAGGTGATTTAGTTAGAGTAAATACAGTTGATTGCGAATACTTGGAAAAAGTAAAATAATTTTCTGAAATAAATGGAGAAATAACTATGGGACTAAGCAATAAACAACTACCAAAAATAGGTTTTTTGTACCTTGATTACGTATTGAGATTTTTTAATCACTCAAATTTCAAGGGCTGGCCAAATAAGATAGAGACGGTGACGTATCATTGGAAAAATGACAAAGCTAGATTTATTAAAGAAGTTAAGAGTAAAAACATAGACGTGCTGATTGGAAATATTCCTGCAACGGCTTATGAAACTTTTAGAGAAATTGCCAGAGAACTTCCTCATGTTCGTTTTTTGCCGTCTATGGACACTCAGTTCTCAAACAAGTCAAAAGAGAACGTTACAAGATTTGCATGGAAATACGATCTTCCCATTCCAAAAACGTATATCTACTATAACCATGACAACGCAAATGAATTTTTGAAAAAAACGGAGTATCCTAAGATAGTTAAAAAATCTTATGGGCCATCAAATTATGGTGGTTATTTTGTTCATAAAGTTGACAGTTACAAAGAAGCTGAAGATTTATTTGCGGAAAAAAAATACCATCCAATGTATTTTCAAGACTTCATTCCCATGGAAGCCGACATACGAGTTATGCTTGTTGGGCATAAGCCTGTTTGCGCGTTTTGGAGACGCGCTCCCGAGGGGGAATGGCTTACGAACACTTCCCAAGGTGGAAGCATGGATTACATGAACGTTCCAAAAAACGTGCTTGACTTAGCCGTCAAAGTGTCTAAAGCCGCTAACGCCGAATATTGGGCTTGCGACGTGGCGTATGGAAGAGATGGAAAAGTTCGTATATTGGAATGCGCCACAGCGTTTGCGGCGTTTCCATACATAAGAGATTGGATTGCTCAATATATAATGTGGAGCTTGAGCGAAGGTAGCTTTAAAAAGCCCAACATGCCAATGTTTAACTGGGAAGAGTTGGGAAAAATGGATCCTTCAATTTTGAGAACTCTTAGACATATACATTTTGGAAGTTTCACTCCTAGTTTTGATGGTGAAAGTTTTGGCAAAATAAAGAAAAACTATGGTGGCAAAAAAGTTTATTTGCACACTTTAGACAATGAATATAAAGTTTACGACGTTAAACGAAGATGGAGTGAAGAGTGGCCAAGTGAGATATGGAATTATCAAGACAATCTTACTTTAAATTCTGCAAAATCTTTAACAAATGAAAATGCGAAAAACGTTCCAAATCCAACTTCCGGTGAATCATCGGAAGTTGTAACTCAAGTGAATATTGAAAACGTTCCAAGTACGGACGAATCATCGGAAGTTGTAATTCAAGAAAATATAGAAAACGT
Organism: uncultured Sulfurimonas sp.; assembly: GCA_937914675.1. Classification (GTDB taxonomy): domain Bacteria; phylum Campylobacterota; class Campylobacteria; order Campylobacterales; family Sulfurimonadaceae; genus Sulfurimonas. Next base: position 33,444 of record CALDOC010000100.1, on the reverse strand, counting down.
TCTAAGTTCAAGTTCAGACGAATCGTCAGATTCTGCAACTAATGAAATAAAAATTAGTGAAGAAGAGTTAACAAACTTCTTAATTTCCATAGATGGAATTGGGAAGAAAAAAGTTGAAAACATCATAAAACATTTTGGTGGCGTGGAAGAAGTTCTAAGCGCGATACATCAAAATCCCTCCACTCTTCTAGAAGTAAAAGGCGTAACCGACAAACTTGCCAACAAAATAAAAAAATCTTGGAACAAACTTCTAAAATAAATTTAGCTCTTGCTAGCGCAAGAGTTAAATTACCTCATATTAAGACGAATCCACTATAATTCATTTTATAATCCATACCATTAGGTAACCAACATGAGTTCGCAACAATTTACACATCTTCATCTTCACACGGAGTACTCGCTTCTTGATGGAGCTAACAAACTTTCAAATCTTATCCCTCGGATTCAAGAACTTGGCATGACAAGCGTCGCTATGACGGACCATGGCAATATGTTTGGAGCTATTGATTTTTATAAGCAGATGAAATCAGCGGGGCTTAAACCCATTATTGGAATGGAAGGCTATATTCACAATGGTGAAACTTTAAGCGATAAAACAACAAAACAGCGTTTTCATGTCTGCTTGTACGCCAAAAACAAAAAAGGGTATGAGAATCTTATGTACCTTTCATCGCAAGCTTTTATTGATGGGTTTTACTATTTTCCTAGAATCAACAAAAATCTGCTTCGTGAATACTCAGAAGGTCTTATCTGCTCGTCGGCTTGTTTGCAAGGCGAAGTGAGTTGGCATTTAAACTTGTCAAATGATAGAAACCTTAAAAATGGCGCTTTAGGTTACGAAGGCGCTTTAGCCGTCGCAAACGAGTACAAAGATATATTTGGCGATGACTTTTACTTAGAGCTTATGCGTCATGGCATTGGCGATCAACTATACATTGATGAACAAATTTTGAAAATATCTCGTGAAACGGGCATTAAAGTGGTGGCGACAAACGACACTCACTACACATATCCTGGCGACGCTCAGTATCATGAAGCGTTTATGTGCATTGGAATGAATAAACTCTATGACGATCCAAATAGAATGCGACACTCCGTTCATGAGTTTTACATTAAAAGTCCTGAGCAGATGGCAAGGCTTTTTGCCGATATTCCAGAAGCGATAGAGTGTACGCAAGAGATAGTGAACAAGATAGAAGATTACGTGCCAATCGTAAAAACTCCGACGCCTCCAAACTTTAAATTTACCAAAGAGTACGCTTTGAGCGAGGGTCTTGACATAGATTTTGAAGACGACGCTCCTCTCTCCAAAAATCCAACCGAAGAAGAAAAAAAACTGCGCTTTAGCGCGGCTGACAAAAACGACGCGGCTTATTTCATCGTAAAGTGTCGCGAAGGCTTAGAAAAAAGACTCAAAATAGTCCCAGACGCGCGTCATCAAGAGTACAAAGATAGATTGGAGTTTGAGATGCAAATCATCAACTCCATGAAATTTCCAGGTTATATGATGATTGTTTGGGATTTTGTCGTTGAAGCCAAACGCCTAGGAGTCGCAGTCGGACCGGGCCGCGGTTCCGCGGCTGGAAGCTTGGTTGCTTACTCTTTGGAAATTACAGACATCGATCCTATGAAGTACGATCTGCTTTTTGAGCGATTTTTAAATCCCGAGCGAGTAAGCATGCCCGACATCGACATGGATTTTGAGCAAGCTCGCCGTGGAGAAGTCATAGACTACGTCGTCAAAAAATACGGTCGCAATCAAGTGGCTCAGATTATCACCTTTGGTTCGCTCTTGGCAAAGGGGGTCATACGCGACGTGTCTCGAGTTTTGGACATGCCTCTTAGCAAAGCCGACGCCATGGCAAAGCTCGTCCCCGATGAGATTGGCATTACTCTCAATGGCAAAACAAAAAATGGCGAGTTTACAAGCGGAGCTTATCAAAAAGAGCCAAAACTCGTTGAACTCATCGAGAGAGACCCCGATGCCGCTAGAGTGTGGGAATTCGCTAAAAAGCTAGAAGGTCTTAAGCGCAACTCCGGCATGCATGCCGCAGGCGTTGTGATAAGCAATGAAGAGCTTTGGAAGAAAACTCCCATCTACAAACCGTCCGGCGAAGAAACTTTCATAACGCAATATTCACTCAACTATATGGAAGACATTGACCTTATCAAGTTTGACTTCTTGGGCCTTAAAACTCTTGACGTTATCAACAACGCCATCAAGCTTATTAAACGTCGTTATGACAAAGACGTCGAGTGGCACAACATAGATGAAAACGATAAAAAAGTTTACGAGGTAATCCAAACTGGTGAAACCGTTGGAATGTTTCAGATAGAATCTAGCGGCATGCAAGATTTGAACAAGCGTTTAAAACCGGATAATTTTGAAGACCTTATCGCCGTTTTGGCGTTATACCGTCCAGGACCTATGGAGTCTGGAATGCTTGACGACTTTATCGAACGCAAACATGGTCGACAAGCGATTACTTACGTGTTTTCGGCTCTTGAGGAGATACTTAAACCCACTTATGGCGTCATCGTTTATCAAGAACAGGTCATGCAAATCGTTCAAACCATCGGTGGCTTCAGTCTTGGCGGCGCCGACATCGTTCGTCGCGCGATGGGGAAGAAAAAAGTCGAAGAGATGATTAAATACAATAAAGAGTTTAGCGAGGGCGCGCAAAAACAAGGGCTTAATTATAAAGAAGCGAGTAAACTTTTTGACTTGATTGAAAAATTCGCTGGATACGGTTTTAACAAATCTCATTCGGCGGCGTACGCCATGGTCACTTTTCAAACCGCTTGGTTAAAAACTTACTATCAAAACGAGTTTATGGCGGCGCTTTTAACGAGCGACAAGGACAATACGGAAAAAGTCGTGCGTTACATTGACGAAGTGAAACGCATGGGCATTGAACTTTCTCCTCCCGATGTAAACGACTCATATTTAGAATTTTCGGCAATCACCAAAGATGGTAGAGACATAGTCTTGTTCGGTCTTGGAGCGATTAAAGGAGTTGGCAAATCGGCGGTTTTGTCCATCATCGAGAGTCGTGAAGAGGGTGGAGAGTTTACGTCGATTGAGAACTTTGTAAATAGGATCGACCCTTCAAAAGTAAATAAACGTTTTATAGAATCAAGCATAAAGTCAGGTGGTTTCGATAGATTTGGGTATTCGCGAAAATCACTCTTGGATCAACTAGAGCTCATAGTGGAAACCGCAAAAAAAGCGAGTGACGCCAAGAAAAACGCGGTCGGTTCGCTTTTTGGCGATGACGATGAGATTACGACCGTAAAGCTCGCTCTGAAAAATTCTCAAGAGTACACGTTAAAAGAAATTTTAGAGTTCGAAAAAGACACTTTAGGTTTTTACGTAAGTGGACATCCAATGGATGAATTTCGAGATCAATTAGAAGAGTTGAACTACAGCTTGTCTTCTGAAATTGAAAGCATAAAAGATGGTTCATTCGCTATATTTATAGGAAAAGTTGAAGATATACAAAAAAAGACTTCTAAAAAAGGGAATCAGTTTGGCATAGTAAATCTTATGGACTTTCATGGAAATATTGAGATTATGCTTTTTTCAGACAAGCTTGATCAATTAGCCGAGATGGATCTCAACGAGCCAGTCGCTTTTAAAGTAAAGGTAACCCATACGGAGATGTTTACTCGCATAGGAGTTACAAAAATCATGACGCTTCGTGAGGCGAAAAAAGAGACGAAGAAAGTAAAAAAAGAGATACAAGAAAAGCCTCCAGAGCCTATAAACCTTGCGGTTAGACTCGATACCGATATGAACGTTCTAGAGCATTTATACGCCGTTATTAGGCAAAACCCTGGAAATCGTCCTCTAAAAATCACGATTATGTCAAAACTGCATAACGTGGTCATAGACTCGGCGATTAGAGTTGATAGCAAAATCATCACCGTACTAGATGGTAATAAATCAGTAGATATTTTAGAAAATTAAGGAGTGTAAAATTATGAAAAGTAAAATTTTGGTTTTTATTCAGTTTGCAAGCATATTGTTAATGGCGTTGCCTTTTGGCACGCCAACGACTCATTTTAACATGGGAATGGTTTTTGTAGTGTTGGGTCTTGGCGTTGGAATCGCGGCGCTCTCTAAAAACAAGATAGGAAATTTTAACATTCTCCCAGACATCAGAGAGGATTGCGATCTTATTAAGGATGGAATTTACTCGTACGTTAGACATCCCATGTACGCGTCGGTCCTTATAACTATGTTCGGAGTCATGTTAATGTATCTCAACACTTATCTAATTTACGTCTATCCAGTGCTTGTAATAAATATGTTGTTAAAAATGTTCTATGAAGAGAGTCTATGGCACTGTCATAGCGTTGAATACATGGAGTATACTAAAAATACTTCGAGATTAATACCTTCCGTATTTTAAATTAATATTGTAGAGTTTTACAATCAACTTTATTTTTTTTTGATATAATCGTTTGAAATAAATTTAGTAAAATTAAAGGACGTAATATGGAGTGTGAATTCCCAACTGTAAATTCTAATATGGATGAAATAAAAGAGATTTTTAATACTGTTAAAACTATTGCGGTTTTAGGACTTTCTCCCGATGCGACTAAAGATAGTAATAAAGTGGCGGCGTATTTACAAAGCGTTGGTTATAAAATTGTTCCAGTTTATCCAAAAGGCGAAACCATATTGGGTGAAAAAGTTTATAGCTCGTTAGCTGAAATTCCATTTCCAGTAGACATGGTGAACATCTTTAGAAAACCTAACGCTCTTGATCCAATCGCCGACGCTTGCATCGCTCGTGGCGACGTAAAAGTATTTTGGGCGCAAAAAGGCATAGTAAACAATGAAGCGGCGCAAAAAGCGCGAGACGCTGGCATGAGCGTTGTTCAAAATCAATGCAGCATGGTTGACCATAGATCTCTTCAGGTTTAAAGTTGATAAGTTTAAAAAGCATTCAAGAAGCGCGAAAACGTATAGAAAACGTAGTGGCCGACACTCCATTTTCTTACGCTCCCCATTTAAGTGAAATATCCGGCTGTGAAGTTTATTTAAAAAAAGAAAATCTACAAAACACCGGCGCGTTTAAATTGCGCGGCGCTTATAACAAGATAGCCAAGCTTACAAATGAACAAAGAGCTTGCGGAGTCGTAACCGCAAGCGCTGGCAATCATGCTCAAGGCGTCGCGTTTTCAGCTTCAAAGTTTGATGCGAAAGCTGTAATCGTGATGCCAGAATCCACGCCTTTGACTAAGATAAACGGCGTTAAGCGCTATGGTGCGGAAGTTATTTTGCGAGGCGCGAATTATGATGAAGCGTACGCGTACGCAGTGGAGTATGGAAAAAACAATAAGCTCACTTTTGTGCATCCATTTGCAGATGAAGACGTCATGGCCGGACAGGGAACGGTGGCTCTTGAAATTTTAGACAAATGCCAAGATTTAGACGCCGTTTTGATTCCCGTTGGTGGTGGTGGGCTCATCGCTGGAATGGCGAGCGCTTTTAAAGCCATAAGTCCACACATAGAAGTCATTGGCGTTAGCGCCTTGGGCGCTCCCGCGTTCAAGAATTCTTTTGATTTAAAAAAAGCGGTTGACACCCTTAGCGTTAGAACCATTGCCGATGGTATCGCCGTTCGCGACACTTCCATCATAACGCTCTCTCATGCGTTGGAGTGCGTAGATCAAGTAATAAGCGTAGATGACGCCGAGATAGCGAGCGCAATTTTATTTTTGTTGGAAAAACAAAAACTTGTGGTCGAGGGAGCAGGCTCAGTTGGAGTTGCGGCTCTTCTTCATGGAAAGTTAAAACACTTACAAGGAAAAAAAGTAGCCGTTGTTCTCAGTGGTGGAAACATGGACGTAACGCTACTTTCTGTCATAATCGAAAAAGGTCTTTTAAAATCTGGTCGTAAAATGAACGTAACCGTAACCTTAATCGACAAGCCAGGTTCTTTGAAACGATTTACGGAGATACTAGAAGAGTTGACTGCAAATATAGTTCATATCGCTTACGATAGAACTTCAATTTCACTTGATTATGGAGACGCAAACGTAACCGTTCATATGGAAACCAAAGGTGAAGAACATCAAAAAGAGATTCGTCAACGACTGAAAAATGAGGGATATTTAAGGGATTAATTGATGGAAGTTATTAAGAGTAAAAGCGTAGAAAAAGCAATTATATTAATGAAGTTACTCGAAGATGGACAGTTAATCGTTGTTGATAAAAACACGACGGTTAGATTATTTGACAAAAACACTCTCGAACTAAAAAATGGGTTTAAAGTCAACATTGAGCATCTTAGATACAAAAATAGCGTTGTTTCTTTTAGTAATAATGGGGAATACTTCGCTACTCTAACTTCTGATTGTAAGACTTCTAGGCTTTATAATACAAATACAAAAAAAATGATAAGCAAAATAGATAGACATCATGGTGAAGTCTCATGCGTTGGCATTGATCCATTGAGTAGGCATATGTTTTCATGTGGCGACGATGGAAAAATATTCGCAATAGACGTTAAAAGTGGAAAACTCGTCTTTACTTTGCCAACTCATTCAGATACAGTCAACGACATTGCTTTTACAAGAAATGGAAATTGGGTTGCAACCGCTGGCTATGATAAAAAAATATCGCTCTTTAATCTTGTTACAATGACCCCAAAAGATAAATTTAAAGCTCATGCTTCGCCAATATTGAAATTAAGATTTTTGAATAAGCATAGACTCTTAAGCGTTGACAAGAACTCTACCGCCATTATTTGGAATATTTACACAAGTAAAATTATAGCTAGACTCCAAGGAATACATGATGACGTTACATCTTTAACGAGTAGTGGCGACGATAAGTTTTTATTTATAGGCACCGCGTTAGGTTACATATTGCTTTACGATTTAAACACCTATGAGTTGTTGTCATCAAAATATATAAAAACAGTTTCTCCCATTACAGTTTTAGAATTTGACAATGAACGCAATCATCTCATTATTGGCACTGAAGATGGATTTGTAATGTATTACGACATATATGAGGGGGAAGAAAAGCTAAAAGAACTTTTACAAAATCGAGAGTTTGAAGCGATACAAAAAGAATCGGAACTAAACCCGATTCTAACTTATACTAGAATTCATGAATTGGTTGCTAATTTTTGGGAAAATACATTGGCTAAAGCAAAAATAGCCCTTCAAAATGGTGAACAAGAGAAAGCTCTCCTGATTTTTGGACATTTTAAGAATATACCATCTAAAAATAGAATTATTCAAAAAGTAATAAAAGATTATGTCGAGTATGATAAGTTTGTAAATTTCGCAAAACAGGGAAAGATTGCGCTTGCTTATAATTTGGCAAATACGTATCCAGCGTATAAAGATTCAAAATTATACAAGTCGCTTGAATTAAGGTGGAAAAAAACGTTTTATCAAGCGCAAAAGTACGCCCTCGAACCAAAAGGCACAGACAAGGCAAAGGAGCTTTTAGCTCCATATAGAGGAATAAGCGAAAAATCAATGCTTATTCAAGATTTAATGACTAAAGGTGAAATCTATAAGCGTTTTCGCGAATCGATAGGCAAGAGAAATTTTGTAATATGTTCAGAACTTATAAAGCAATACGTATTTCTAAAAGAATTTCCAGAATATGATACGTTAATGGCTTATGCGGATGGACTGTATATAAAATCACAGAAATTAGTTCATGATGGAGATACTAATTCAGCTGTAAAAATATTGAGAGTGTTGTCTGATTTTAGTGACTTTAAAGAAGAAGTAAGTCAAACAATGAAAGAGATTGTGTCAAAACAAAAGTTCTTTGACGCGGTTAAAGATGGCAATATAGCCGACGCTTATAATATTTTAAGTCTGAATGAAGATTTAGAAGAGACGAAAGACGCTAAATTATTGATAAAACAATGGAATGACGATTTGTCAATTGCAAGAAGTTACGCCGTTTTTGGAAACGCAACCGAAATTAAAAAGGCTTTATCAAGGTATATGACCATTAGTTCTAAGCTTGCGTCAATAGGCACGATACTCTCTTGGTGCTACGTCATACAGTTAGAAAAAGCTATTAAAGAAGAAGTAAAGCAAAGCGTTATTGAAAAGGCAATTAAAAATTATATGTTGAATTTTGGATTTCAAGAGCAGATAGAAAATTTATTTGAGCTATTTAAAATTAAATATCCCGAGTCAAAATTATCATTGGAATATTTGACGCAAGGTTCACTCAGCATGTGGAGACCTTCTATGTTTGTATCATCAATCTTAGATTAGGTTTCAAGCTGAAAATAACATCCTTTTTTAACCTCAAATATAGATAATTTTACCTATAATTTCTCAATTTTAATTTTACAAACTTTTAAAGGAGACTTTTCATGCAAATTACTGGCGCACAGATGGTTATTGAAGCTTTTATTGCCGAGGGGGTAGACACGGTTTTTGGCTATCCTGGTGGAGCGATAATGAATGTCTATGATGAGATATATAAACAAAATGGATTTAAACATATTTTAAATCGTCATGAACAAGCTTCCATACATGCCGCTGAGGGCTATGCAAAAGCTAGTGGTAAAGTTGGTGTCGCTATGATAACTTCTGGCCCTGGTTTTACAAACGCAGTGACAGGTTTAGCCGACGCTTACATGGATTCAGTTCCTTTGGTTGTCGTTAGTGGGCAAGTTCCTATGAGTTTAATTGGCACGGATGGCTTTCAAGAGATCGACGCAGTTGGTATTTCTCGTCCTTGTACGAAACATAATTATCTTGTAACTAACGCGGCGGACTTGCCTCGCATCCTTAAAGAAGCGTTTTACATAGCGCGTAGTGGGCGACCAGGTCCCGTTCATGTCGATATACCAAAAGACGTTACGGCTCAAATAGCTGAATTTAATTATGACATTGAACTTGATTTGGAGACTTACAAGCCTCACACAAAAGGGAATCCTCGTCAGATAAAAAAAGCCATAGAGGCGATAGCGAAAGCTAAGCGCCCACTTTTTTATCTCGGAGGAGGCATCATAAACTCAAATGCCTCTTATGAAGTAAGAGAATTGGTTCATAAAACTGGCATTCCCGCAGTTGAAACTTTGATGGCTCGCGGCGTTTTGTCATACGATGACGATTTGCTTATTTCAATGCTTGGCATGCATGGATCTTACGCCGCAAACATGGCTATGAGTGAAACGGATTTGGTTATCGGTCTTGGAGTAAGGTTTGACGACCGAGTGACAGGCAAACTTTCAGAGTTTGCTAAAAACGCGGACGTTATTCATGTGGATATTGATCCAGCAAGCATATCTAAACTCGTTAACGCGGATTACCCAATCGTTGGCGACGTTAAAAACGTAGTCATTGAGATGTTGGCGTTAGTTGAACAAATTGATAGCGATAACTATGAGTCTTGGAGAGAAACCATCTCAAATTTTGACGAGTTGCATCCATTAACTTTTCATGAAGACACGGATAGATTAAAACCGCAATGGGTTGTAAAGCGCGTCGGCGAACTTCTTGGCGACAGCGCGAACATATCTACGGACGTTGGACAACATCAGATGTGGGCGGCGCAGTTTTATCCATTCACTCGTCCTAACCAATGGATAACTTCAGGTGGTCTTGGAACGATGGGCTTTGGTTTTCCCGCGGCTATAGGCGTTAAGGTTGCCACTCCAGATAAGACAAGCGTTAACTTTACTGGGGATGGTTCGATTCTTATGAACGTTCAAGAGTTAATGACCGCGGTTGAGAAAAAAATCCCGGTCATTAACATTATTTTAAACAATAACTTTCTTGGAATGGTTCGTCAATGGCAAACGCTATTTTACAATAAGCGTCATAGCGAAACAGATTTATCGGTTCAACCGGACTTTGTAAAGCTTAGTGAAGCTTTTGGGGGAATTGGTTATAGAGTCACGACAAAAGAGGAATTTGACGCCGCGCTTAAAGACGCGGTTGAAAAGAACGTAGTCGCGTTTATAGAAGTTATCGTTGAAAGATTTGAAAACGTTATGCCAATGGTTCCATCGGGCGGTAGTCTGTTTAACATGATGTTATTAGAGAAAAAGGAGACAAAATAATGACTGAAAATAGCGAAAGAAGAGTAGTTTCCGTCATAGTTATTAATGAAGCGAGCGTTTTATCTCGTATAACGAATCTTTTCTCTGGACGTGGATATAATATCACATCGTTGACCGTAGCTCCAATTCCAGACACGAGATACTCCCGTTTAACGATTGTTACAGCCGGTTCCGTTCGCGTTATAGAACAGATAACAAAACAACTTCATAAGCTTATACCAGTTCTAAAAGTTTATGAACATGCGGACATTGTAGAAAAAGAGATGGCTCTCGTTAAATTCCCAATAACTGAGAACATCACGGACATTGGCACTCTTTGTCAAGCCTATAATGGAAAGATAGTTAACGTTGGCGATAACGTCGTTATAGCGATGGTTGCGGATGAACCTCACAGAATCGATAACTTTTTAAGCATCATTAAACGTTATAATCCAAAAGAGATAGTAAGAGGTGGCGCTGTGGCGCTAGAGAGATAATCTTATGACTTTATCTTACATAGCGGAAATTTTAAAGAGTGATTTTAAGGGTGTTGACATTGAGATAACCGGTATCAACACTTTAAAAGACGCCAACTCTCATGAAATTTCTTTTGTGTCAAATTCTAAATACGTAAAAGACATAGAAAATTCGAAGGCCGCCGCCATTATTCTTTCAGAATCTCTAGTGGAGCATTTGCCAAAAGCTTGTCTTCCTCTTGTCGTAGACAATTCATATCTTTCCATGGCGATTCTTTCAAAATATTTCGCTCCTCCAATAGAAGACGATTCCTTGCCCAAAGCCTTGATAGGCGAGGGGAGCAAAATATCTCCCAAAGCGGAAATAGCAAATGGCGCAAAAATTGGAAAGAATTGTACTATTTTGTCGCATGTATATATTGGCGCGAACGCGATTATTGGCGATAACACCATTATTTATCCAAGCGTGACCATTTATAGAGATTGCAAGATAGGAAGCGATTGCATAATTCATGCAAACACGGCCATTGGCTCCGACGGTTTTGGCTTTGCCACGAACTCCTTGGGGCAACATACGAAAATTTATCAAAATGGAAACGTCGTAATAGAAGACGACGTTGAAATTGGAAGCAATGTAAGCGTTGACCGGGCCGTGTTTGGAACAACGCTGATAAAAAAAGGCGTTCGCATTGATAATCTTGTTCAGATTGGGCATAATTGTGAAATTGGCGAATACTCCGTGTTTGTAGCTCAATCAGGAAGCGCTGGTTCAACGAAACTTGGACGCAACGTTGTAGTTGGAGGACAAGCCGCATTCGCTGGACATTTAGAAATAGCGCCATTTTCTACCTTTGCGGCGAGAAGCGGAGTTACTCACAATATCAAAGAGAGTGGAAAAACTTTTTCTGGATTTCCATTAATGGATCATAAGCAATGGCTTAAACTTCAGGTAAAAATAGCTAGACTGTTGAAATAAAAAAAGGATATAAATATGAGTAAAACAATTGCGTTAAGTGGAACGAAAAAAGGCGTTATTTCTGTAAGAAAAATAGAAGAACCGTACGGAGTTGGAAGTGGAACCGTAGCCAGCATTGGCATCTCATTGGCTGGCAACGCCGACTCCCCAGAATGGAAAGTACATCTTCCAATGAATAATCTCGAAGAAGTCATTGAAGCTTTAATCGCTTTAAAGTAGGTTTTACCTACTTTTTAAGCCCTTTCACAAACTCTTCAATTCTTTTAATTCCTATGCGAATGCTCTCTATGTCGGTAGCGAAACTAAATCTAAAATAACCTTCGCTTCCGAAACCAACGCCTGGAACTACGGCCACTTCTTGCTCAGACAATAAATCCTTGCAGAATTTAAGCGAATCATTGCTAACTTCTTTAATGTTTACAAAAAGATAAAAAGCCCCATCTGGTTTAAGAACGCTTAGACCATCCACTTCGTTGAAGAGTTTAACCGCTTCGTCACGACGTTTTAGGAATTCTTGACGCATCATTTCTATATCTTCATCCGCGCTACCATTAAGACCTGCGATAGCGGCGTATTGAGTGATTGAGTTGATGTTTGAAGTACTTTGCGATTGAAGTTTTTTAGTCGCTTGCACGATTTCAGTGTCATATGCGGCCATATACCCAAATCTCCAGCCAGTCATAGCGACAGATTTACTAAGACCATTAATGGTTACTGTGCGCTTGAACATATCTTCGCTTACGGCGGCCGCAGAAGTAAAAGCGCCAGTGTAAATCAGTTTTTCATACATCTCGTCACTAGCTACAATTACGCTTGTGCCTTCTAAAATTTTTCCAAGCGCAGTTAATTCTTCTTTCGAATAAACCGAGCCCGTTGGATTTGACGGAGAAGTGAGAACTAACATTTTTGTCTTTGGCGTTAAGGCTTGTTTTAATTGTTCGGGAGTTATTTTAAATCCTGAATCATCAAGCGTTTCTATTTCTACAACCGTTCCGCCATGATAGAGTACAAGTTCAGGATAAGTAACCCAATAAGGAGCGGGAATGATAACTTCATCGCCTTTTTGGATGGTAGCCGCAAAGAGATTAAATAGAGAATGTTTTGCTCCATTATTTACGATGATTTGATTCGGAGCGTACGTGAGTCCATTGTCTCGTTTGAGTTTTAAAGCAACTGCCGCCTTTAAAGATGGTACGCCATCAACTGCCGTATATTTAGTAAACCCTTTGTTTATTGCGTCAATAGCGGCGTTTTTAATCACTTGAGGGGTGTCAAAATCCGGTTCGCCAGCGGAAAAACTTAATATGTCTTTTCCTTGCGCTTTTAACTCTTGCGCGAGCGTTGAGATAGCGATTGTAATCGATTCGGATAGCGTGTTAATGCGGTTTGTTAGCATAATAAGTCCTTGAACCTAAATAGGTTAAATTAATGGACAAATTATACTAAAATAATAGTATATATAAGTTTATATAAGCTGAAAAAAGAGGCTAGTTTTTCATAGCTCTAATAAATGATTCATAAATGTCTTCTAGTTCTAAATCTTCTTCAAGAACTGATTTGTTGTCTTCAACTAAAATATGTTCCAAAATCGCAACTCTTTTTAGTAGGTACTCAAACATCTCTTTGTTTATGTCTGGAAGCATATTGTGCATAAATGGATCGGTGCATCTTCCTTTTTCTATAACATGAGCTGGTATCCCTATCGCGGTGGAACAATCGGGAACGGGTTTTACCACAACGGAATTCGCTCCAATTTTTGCATATTCTCCAATAACGATATTTCCAAGTATCTTTGCTCCAGCGCCAATAACCGCGCCTCTTTTTACAGTGGGATGTCTCTTTCCATGGTTGAGCGAAACTCCGCCTAGGGTTACTCCTTGATAAATCAATACGTCGTCTTCTACGATTGCCGTTTCACCGATAACCACGCCCGTTCCATGATCTATAAAAACTCTTTGACCAATAACCGCTGCTGGGTGAATGTCTATATGAGTGAAAATATGGTTCAATCCCATTATCATTCTAGCTAATCTTTTAAAATTGTTTTTATGAAGTCTATGCGCTATTCTATACCATGCTATAGCCCAAACTCCAGGATAATTAAATAAAAAATCCACCTTCGAGTTTAGAGCGGGGTCGTTTCTATAAGCGTTTGTAAAATCTTCTTTTATGTCACTATATAATCCCAATGCTGAATCCTAATTAATTTGTAGTTCTTAAATACCCATTTTGTTGAATAAAGGTTTCCAATTGAGCAAGTGTAGCGTTCTTTTCTTTTTCTGTAATAAATTCACTTTTCAGTAAATCTGTTTTAAGTTTATTTAAAATTTCGTCCTTGTTGTAGCCAATAGAGTCCAATATGTCAAGAATGCTTTTAGATTCTATCTCGTTGATTATTTCATATTTTGCGTCCGTAACGTTTATGGTGTATTCATTAGGATGGGTAAACAAGTTATGATTCATTCCTAAAGTTTCTTGATAGGCTCCAACATTGAAAAACGCTAAAAAGTAGTCTTCTTCATCTAAGTTTACGTCATGCAAGTATAAAGGCTTTTCAGGATTAAACGCTATTTCTCCGTCACTGTCACAGGTAATGTCCCAAAGTGAAGCCGCTCGAAGAGGAGTTGTGTTTAAGTGATGTATGGGCATAACTGGAAAATGTTGTCCCAATCCCCAATAATCGGGTAAACTTTGAAAAATGGAAGCGTTAATAAGGTATCTCTCTTGTAGTTTACTTTGAAGTTCTTCCAGTTCGTTCGTTGGATTTGCCGATTTTAAATAGAGCGCTTTTTTAATAATGTTATGTACTAAAATCTCAGAGTTTGAACGGTCTTGAAGATCGATGTATCCTAAATCGAAAAGAGTAAAAAGCGATTCCATATGATCAAGCGCGTCATGAAGATACTCGATACAGTTTGCATTGTTTAAAAGTTTAGTTAATTCTATAAGCTCTTCGATAAGCGGTGGATTTTTTTCTTTAAAATTTAAAAGTTTTTCTTGATAATCTTGTGAAAAAAGTTCTAAAACTGGAGTTATAAGTATGGCATGCGAGGCTACGATGAATCTACCGGATTCTGTGAAAATATCAGGATGTTCCACTTTTTTGGCGTTCATAATTTCGCCAAGTAAAAAGACAACGCTGCTAGAAAACTCGTTTATTGAGTAATTTCTTTCATTTGACAAAATATGTTGATCGTATTCAACAGCCAATCCTCCTCCAATATTTATACTAGAAAGAGCCTCCGCGCCCATCATCTTAAGTTGGACGTAAATATTTCCAGCTTCGCGAAGAGCTTTTTTTAGCGGAGCGATGTCTGACATTTGAGAACCAATATGAAAGTGAATCATTTTGAGTTTATTTAAAAGGTTCGCGTCTTTGAGTAATTTGATGGCTTCGATTATTTCCGTAGAAGTTAAACCAAACTTTGCGTCCATTCCTCCACTTTTTGCCCAGATGCCACTTCCAGCGCTATGAAGTCTAACTCTAATGCCAATATTTGGAACGTTTAAAGAGCACTCTGAAGCCACTTGAATAATAGTTTCCAACTCGTTAAGACCTTCTATGGTGACTGTAATGTTATGACCGCTTTGGGCGGCTATGAAACCAAGCGTTAACATCTCTTTATCTTTAAATCCATTGACGGTAATATTCGCGCCACTAGGCGTTTTGCTCATAGCAAGAATGAGTTCCGCTTTACTACCGGCTTCTAGACCATAATTGTATTTTTTTCCCTGAGAAGTTATCGCTTCCACGGCAGCTGGAAATTGATTTACTTTTAGAGGAAATACAGCATGAAACTTACCTCTATAGCCGTTATCCACTATAGCTTTTGAAAAGTTTGAGTAAAGCGTCTTTATCTGTCTTTTCACGAGATGAGGAAACCTTAGGATGATGGGACCTTTTACGTCTTTGGATCGTATCTCGTTCGTGATTTCTAAAAGTGAGGGCATACACTTATAATTGAGTTTTATCTCACCGTCTTCTATAATAAAGTTTTTATTTGACCATATGTCAAGACCGAAATTTTTCAATAATTAATCCTATAAATGAAGTTTTTGACGAAAATAAACATCTATGTCGAAATAAATGTCACCACTGCGATTTTTAAAAGTCAAATGGCTTCTATTTAAATCTTTTATGCTTTTTAAGCCCATGACCGCGAGAACGACTTTCATGCTTTTTACAAGGTTTCTATGATAGTTTCCTATCTCTTTTCCCTCTTTTACGACAAGATAGGAAGCGCGTTTTTTTTCATCTTGAGTCGCCATCCCAACTGGACAAACATGAGAACCAAAACCAGAGCACATGCGAGCTCGAATGCACCCGCCACTCATCATGAAACCACGAGCTATGCCTATGGCGTCGGCGCCCATGCACATAGTTATTATGGCGTCGTCCGGAGTAAGTATTTTTCCGCTCGCTATGATTTTTATCTCATCGCGGAGGTCGTATTGTTTTAGTATGGTATCGAGAACGTACAGGGCGTTGTTCGTTGTTAATCCAACCGACTCCATAAGTTCCAACGGAGCGGTGGCGCTTCCTCCTTCGCCACTATCCACTGTAATGAAATCTGGCAAGTTTTTGCCATCTTTTTTATGTTGCGCCATCGCTTCCGCCAATTCTTGAATGGCTTTCGCGTCCGATATGACAATTTTGAAGCCAACGGGTTTATTGGATAATTTTTGCAGTCTTGCCACAAAATCAAGAAGTTCCTCGGTTGTGTTCGCATGCGGAAATCTATTTGGAGAAAATACGTTTTTACCCTCAGGAACTCCTCTGTAATACGCTATGTCCGCCGTAACTTTAGATGCCGCTAGTTTCCCCCCAGTCTGTTTCGCGCCCTGAGCGATTTTAATTTCAGTCATTCTGCAAAATTTCATGGTTTTTTGGTATCTTAGTTCATCAAACTTTCCATCTTCGTCTCTCACTCCATAGAGACCGGAACTCATTTGAAAAATTATATTTGGCAAGCTTGGTGGCACTTCTTTGGGAAAATCTTCTAAATCAGCTTTCCAGTTTACGCGAAATAAGACATGTGAAGCCGTATCGTAGATATAAGTGTTCTGAGTTTTTTTGTTTAAAAGTATGGTTCTGTACCATTTCATTGACATCTTTCTGTTAAAGAAAAAATCACCAACTTTGAACGCGATTTCAGCAAAAGGAGTGCTTTTGATGATTTCTAAGTATTTTGCGTTTTTTAAATCTGGTTCAAGAGTAAATAAATGATTTGAGGTCAAACCACCTTCACCCGTATTTATCGTTAAATCGGAATTTACGCCAGCCAAGCTAAAAGCGCGGATAGCTTCGGGACTTAAACTCCCATCGCTCATTGCGGAACGAATGATGGGAGTTTTCGACACAAAGGGAAACACTCTGTCTTTACCAAAGACAACGCTAGCGTCATCATCGACTTCATCTTCGTTTAAGACGCTTGAAGCATGTTTTATAATGAAGCGCGAGCCCGCAAAAGGTTGGTTTACCGAGAAAGATTGATAGTTTGGCTTATCTTTGGCCGCTTTGTAAACCCAATCAACTTTATCTTTAGACTCATAAAAACTCTCATCGGCAAAATATTGTCGAAGAGGTTCGCGAAGAGCTTCAAAAAGATAGCGCATTCTTCCTATCACCGGATAGTTAATTAAAAGAGCGTGTTGGCGTTGAACGTATTTATCATGTACGTATAATGCAAATACGCCAGCAAATATCGCTAAAACAAAAAACTCAATAAAATATATGAAAAAATCCCATATAGCTTGAAGCAAATCCATTTAAAAATCCTTTAGCAAGATAACATTTTCGGATTTACTCTCTAAATCTTTGACCCATATGGTAGCGTCTTTTATCTCATTTGTCCCAATAACGCAGCAATATTTCGCGCTAACCTTATCTGCGCTTTTTAGATGATTTTTAAGATTTTTCGCTTTAAAGTCACAAGTCGCTTTATCTGTATTTCGCTTACTGTGAGTAAGAGACACAACCAAGTCAACCGCCTCTTCGTCCATCGCGCCAATATAGTAACCATCTCTTTTCGCTTGGGGCATGACAATGAGTTCCATCAGTCTTTCTATCCCCATGGCAAAACCAACGGCTGGAGTAGGGCGACCATCTAAAAATTCCACAAGTTTATCGTAACGTCCGCCACCCGCGATGGCGCTTTGACTTCCTATGTCGTCACTCACAAATTCAAAAGCGGTTTTAGAATAATAATCAAGTCCTCGAACCAAGTTGGAGTTTATTTCATAAGCGATGTTGCTGTCTGTAAGAATTTTCTTAAGTTTGTTAAAATCGCTTTCACATGAAGAGCAAAGAGAATTGATAAGTTTAGGCGCTTTGGCGTAAAGGTTTTGGCATTTCTCATTTTTGCAATCTAAAACGCGAATGGGGTTTGTAAGTTTTCTTCTCTTGCAATCTTCACAAATCTCATCTTCTACGGATTCTATGAAATTGATTAAATTTTTACGATAATCCGGCATGCAATTCGAGTCTCCAAGCGAATTTAATTGCAACCTGTATCCAATGCCGCAAGCTTTTAAAATATCTGCAACCATCATAATCATAGTCGCGTCCTCGTAAACGCTATCCACCCCAAAACTCTCAACGCCAAATTGGTGAAATTGTCTCAAACGTCCTTTTTGAGGTCTCTCATAGCGAAACATGGGACCGTGATAAAAAAAACGGTGGATTCCACCCGCTTTGTCTAGTTTCTTTTGAACAAAAGCGCGAACGACGCCAGCGGTTCCCTCTGGACGAAGGCAAACGTCATTCTCGCCTTTATCGATAAATTGATACATCTCTTTTCCGACTATGTCGCTTGATTCACCAACGCTACGTTTAAAAAGAGCCGTCTCTTCTAAAAGTGGAGTTTCAATGAAATGAAAACCATACCTTTGCGCCACGTTGGTCGCCAAGTTTATGAAGTACGTAAACCTCTCGTAATCTTCACTTAAAATATCGTTCATTCCTCTGAGTGATTGAATCATGCATGCCCTTTAAAATTTATTGCTTTTTATAAGTTCGCAAGGATACCATTTTTTGTCTTTTTTTTACGAATTGACAAGAATGATTAACTTCACAAGTTCAACTTTTAAAGTATAATACAAAATATAAAAGGGGTTGCAAAAATGATAGAAAGATTTTACTTAAAAGATTATCTTAGTTTTAAAGAGAGCGAGCTAAACTTAAATCATGGTTTGATCGTATTTACTGGTCCAAGCGGTAGCGGTAAATCCATACTCATGAAATCGATTTTATCATCTTTAGGCGGTGCTTCATGTGAAGCTTCCCTCTGCGAGTCTAGCGTAAACTGGAACGTAAACACGGACGAGACGGGAATAGAGAACGACGACGTTAACGTCTTTAGGCATATTAGAAAAGAAAAATCACGGTATTTTATAAATAATCAAAGTTTGTCTAAAAAGGCGATTGGCTCCATCGCGTCGAATTACCTTAAACATTTAAGTCTTAAAGATTTTAGTGATTTTGAAAATGAAAATTTGCTTTCGATATTGGACGATAGAATTGGCGTAAAATCAAAAGTGATTCACAAACTAAAAAGTGAATATAAAGATAATTACTTGCGGTATCAACAGGTGCGACAAGAGCTTAAAACCATACGAGAAGAAGAGAAAAAAATAGTTGAGCTCAAAGAGTTCGCCGCTTTTGAAATAAAAAAGATAGAGGACGTTAATCCTCGAATCGGTGAAGATGAAGAGCTGTTCAATATCAAAAAAGAGTTATCCAAAAAAGAAAAAGTTTTGGAAGCCATCGCTACCGCCAATGATATATTTAATTTTGAACATCATGTTTCATCCGCGTTGGACGCCATAGACGCGGATAGCAATTTTTTTGACGACGCGATGAACGAACTTCGCGCCACTCTTGATAACGCACAAGAAAAATTTTCCGCGCTTGAGGACGTGAACGTAGAAGACGTTTTAAATAGAATCGAAGAACTTAGCGGCTTAAAACGCAGATACGGAAGCATAGAAGAAGCGATAGAGTATAAAAAACAAAAGATGTTAGAACTTGCCAAATATGAAAATATCGAAGTCGCCAAGGGTGATTTGGAGCTTCGATATGAAAAATTGAGCCTCGTTATCCAAGAACTAGCTCAAAAATTAACCATTTTAAGAAGTGACGCGTTAGCGTATTTTGAGTCCGACTTAAACAAATATCTTAACGATTTATATCTTAGGGACGCTAAAATTACTTTAGAGCAAGTGGATTATGGAACGCTAGGAGTTGATGAAATAAGCCTAAAACTAAACAACACGGAACTAGCCAAAATAAGTACGGGTGAATTTAATAGACTTCGATTGGCAATTCTTGCTCTCAAATCGGAGTTTATGAATAAAAATGGCGGCATATTGATGTTGGATGAGATCGATGCGAATTTAAGTGGCGAAGAGTCCATGAGCGTTGCGAAAGTTCTTAGAAAATTATCAAAATATTTTCAAATATTCGTTATTTCTCATCAACCGCAATTAACTTCCATGGGAGATCAACACTTTTTAGTTTATAAAGATGGAAACTTCTCTAAAACAAAAGAGTTAAACTTTGACGAAAAAGTGGATGAAATAGCGAGAATTATTAGTGGAGAGAGCATTTCAAATGAAGCTAAAAAATTCGCTCGTGAATTACTAGAGGTCAATCGATGTGTTTCATAATCTCCATTGTGGGGTTAGTCTTAGGTTTTAATTTTTACAACGCGGGTAATTATTTACAAGCCACAGGTTCATTAATCGTATCCGCCATTTTCATATTTTTAATGATAAGAAACATACAGAGCGTAAAAAAACTAAAAAAAGAAGAGAAAAATGATAATTGACACTCATATTCATCTTGACGATGAGAGATATAGAGATGATTTAGACGATGTTTTGAGTAGAGCGAGAGAGGGCGGAGTGCAAAAATTTATCATTCCCGGTGCAGATCCAAAAACTTTAGACAGAGCCGTTTTAATCGCCGAGACGCATGAGGACGTATATTTTTCAGTAGGCGTTCATCCTTATGATTTGGAATCTTTTTCAGAGTTGGATTTTGAAAAGTACGTTCGTCATGTAAAATGCGTAGCTATTGGAGAGTGCGGACTTGACTACTATAGGCTTGAGGGTTCCTCTCAAGAGCAAGATTTGGAAAAACAAAAACAAAAAGACGTTTTTATCGCTCAAATCCAACTTGCCAAAAAGCATAAAAAACCTCTTATAATTCATATACGAGACGCTTCAAGGGACGCTAAAAATTTACTCTTGGAATACGACGCGGGAGAGGTTGGTGGCGTTTTACATTGCTTTAACGCGGATGATGAACTTTTAAGCTTGGCTAACGACGGATTCTATTTTGGCATAGGAGGAGTGCTGACGTTTAAGAACGCTAAAAAGTTGGTAAACGTACTTCCAAAAATCCCACAAAATAAACTAATCATTGAAACCGATGGACCATATTTGACTCCGTCGCCACATAGAGGAGAGAGAAATGAGCCCCTGTACACAACTTTTGTCGCTTCAAAGATGTCTGAACTTTTAGAAATTTCACAAAAAGAGATGGAACGCATTACGACGGCAAATGCTGAAGTATTGTTTAACATCTATTAGAATTAAGTCGTTTTTTAGTCTTTACAGCTATTTTAATAAACTTTTAGGTAAAATCAAGGCTTTAAAAATTTAAAATAAAAAAGTTGCGTATGTTTAAATATCTTTTAACTTTATTCTTTCCGATATTGCTATTCTCAAATTTGACTTATCAATCAAACTATAATAAAGAGTTGTCATTATTGGAATCTTTTGACATTAAGCCATCATTCTTGTACGACCCGATGATGAATGACATGAGAAGTCAAAATAGTACGATTAGCAGACACAAACAATTCTTTAAAACAATGAACGAAGCGTATCTTTTTATCCCTTCCATAAAAAATATATTGACAAAACATGGGATACCACAAGAGTTTTTATATCTTGCCATGGCTGAATCAAACTTTCGAACCATAGCCTACTCAACAAAGAGAGCCGCTGGACTTTGGCAGTTTATGCCCGAGACGGGAAAAGTATACGATTTGCAAATAGATGAATACGTTGATGAGAGAAGAGACCTTGTAAAATCAACCGAAGCCGCGGCAAAGTATTTAACTTCATTGCATAAAAGATTTGGAAAATGGTATTTGGCGGCCATTGCGTATAATTGTGGAGGTGGAAAATTAAATCGCGCCATACAAGAGGCTGGTAGCGATGAACTGTCCATATTGCTAGATCCAGATAAAAAATATATACCTAAAGAGAGTCGGCTTTACATTAGGAAGATAATCGCTTTGGCTCTTATTGGGACTGATGAACAGCTATTGTTATCAAGTGAATATGAATATTTGTTAAATCGCGCAAACGCATATCCCGTATCAGTCATAGAGTTGCCAAAAGGAGAGTCCCTAAGTAGGGTGGCTAAACTTATAGATTTGCCAATTGAAGATATTAAAAAATTAAATATGCATCTCAAGTACGACTTTGTGCCACCATATTCCAAGGCTTGCAATATATATATTCCGTATATAAAATTATCAGAATTTAAACAAAAATATCATGAAGAGTCAATGAGAAAAATATACAAAATTCACATTGTAGAAGCTGGTGACAATCTATCGCATATAGGAATGAAGTACGCTGTTTCGTATAAAGTAATTATAGATTTTAATCATCTTAAGAGTAACAAACTCAAATTAAAGCAAAAATTAATTATTCCGATAGCCGTTAAAAGTAATGATGCAAAAAAGATAAAAAGTAAGTTTTATTATATTGTAAAAAAAGGAGACTCTTTGGACTCTATTTCTAAAGCGCACAAAATAAGCGTCACAAACATAAGACTTCAAAATTCGATAAAAGGCTCTTATATTAGAGTGGGCGATAGGTTGAAAATCTATGAATAAAAATTTTCCGATTACGTTATTTTTAATAATTACGCTTTTTAGTGGGTGCAGCACTAGAGGTCAACGTGCTTATAAGCCGCATGTTGAGCAGCAGCATGTAGAGTCACCAAAAACTACGCTACCTAGCCCCCCTTCCACCTCTAAAGCTTATGTTGATCCAAAAATGAAACCATACGTCGTCAATGGCGTCAGATACCATCCAACAGACGTTAGCGTAGGTGACGTATTTAAAGGAAACGCTAGTTGGTATGGTCCTGATTTTCATGGTAAATTGACATCCAATGGCGAGAGGTATAACATGTGGGCTATGACGGCGGCGCATAAAACGTTACCCATGAATACGATAGTGAAGGTTACAAATTTAAGAAACAATATGAGCGTAGTGGTTAGAATTACCGATAGAGGTCCTTTTGTCTCGACTAGGATTATTGATTTATCAAAGGCCGCCGCCAATTCAATAAATATGATAGGTCATGGAACGGCACCGGTAAGATTGGATATACTTGGTTTTCAAAGTAAAGGCGAAACGTCAATACCTCCTTATGGAGAGTTAAAGAAATCGCCACAGGAAGAGAAAATTGGCAACTATGCTCTTCAAATAGGTTCTTTTTCAAAAATAGAAGGCGCCTTAAAAACACAGGAAAAATACGATAACACTTCTGGCTATAAAACGGTTATAGTGGACGCTCAAACAAGCGAAGCAAGAATGTTTAAAGTTTTGCTAAAAGGTTTTAAAAGTGAGCGAGAGGCGCGAGATTATAAAGAAAATGGCATATTCGAAAATGCATTTATAGTAAAAGAGGATTCAAATGATAAGTAAAACTAGAAAAACAAAAGAAACTGATATAACAATAACTTTAGACATTAATGGGAAGGGTAAAAGTAACATAGAGAGTGGCGTCGGGTTTTTAGACCATATGTTGGAGAGTTTCTCTAAGCACTCCTTGATTGATTTAAACGTAACTTGTCATGGGGATACTCATATTGACGATCACCATAGCGTAGAAGACATAGGCATAGTTCTTGGTTCACTCTTAGCGGACGCCATATATCCCATAAAAAATATGGAGCGTTTTGGAAGCGCAAATGTCGTAATGGACGAAACTTGCGTCTCTTGTGATTTAGACCTTAGCAACCGTCCTTTTTTGGTGTATGAATTAGAAGTTACTGGTAAAGTAGGGCAATTTGACACTGAACTAGTTGAAGAGTTTTTTAGAGCGTTTGTCCTTAACGCTAGAATTAGCGCGCATATCATACAGCTTCGCGGCAAGAATAAGCATCATATTATTGAAGCCGCGTTTAAATCTCTAGCGGTGGCAATTCGTCGCGCCATAGCCAAAAACGATAGAGTTGGCGTACCAAGCACAAAAGACGTATTATGATTAAACTTATCGTTCTGGACGTAGATGGTTGTTTGAGTGATGGAAAATTGATATATTCGGCGCAAGGCGTAGAGAGTAAAAATTTTAACGTTAAAGATGGTCTCGGCATCACTACTTGGTTAAAAACAGGCAATCAAGTAGCGATTATCACAGGTAGAAATTCTGAAATAGTAAAAAAGCGAGCGGATGAGTTGGGAATTAAACATCTTTTTCAAGGTATCAAAGATAAAGAGGGAGCGCTAAAAGAGTTAATCGCTTCTCTTGGCTTGACGTTGAACGAAGTTGCCACGATTGGTGACGATTTAAATGATTATAAGATGTTGAAACTTTCAGGGAGAAGTTTTACTCCTAAAGACGGCGTGAAAGACATACAAGCGATCGTAGACACTATTTTGTCGTATAATGGCGGAGATGGAGCGGTAAGAGAGATGATAGAAATTTTAGTTGATGAAAATAATCAGAGAGACGATTATTTATCTGTTTGGATATAAGGAGTAAACTATTAATATTAATATATTGTTTGTTGTAATTTTTGGTGGATTAATATCAATTTTTTTCCTCTTTAAGCCATTGCAGTTTAAAGAACAAAAGTTTACGGACGTTCCTTTATTTGAATTGACGTCGTTTACCACTTATGAAATAGACAAAATTGGACTTATTACTTTGATGCTTGGAGATAACGCGATAAGGTATGAAGATAGGTATGTAGTCAAAAATATAAACTACACTGATAATTCAAAAAAATATATAGCGAATATGAAATCTAATAATGGAATATATAAAGAAGACGTTGTAACTCTAAGAGGAGACGTAATCTACTCTCGAGAAGATGGCCTAACGTTTGAAACCGATCAAGCGGTTTATGACAAAAAAACAAGCGTCGCTACAACGGATGACGTTTACGTCGCCGTTCAAAATTTTAATACAATAAATGGCTCGTCATTGGAGTACAACAATGATTTAAAAAAAATAGAGTCCAAGAACGTGATCGTAAAATATCAATTAAAAGAGAAACAATAATGAGATATAAAATAGTATTTGGATTACTCGTAACATCGATTTTAGGTGCGAATGAGCTTCAAATTAAAGCAAATTCATTTAACGCGGATGAAAATACAGGTTTATCCGTGTTCAGTGGAAACGTGAACATAAAAAAGCAAAATGATGAATTAAACGCGTCAACGGTCAGCGTCTATACGAATAAAAACAATGAACCAATTAAATATGTCGCCGTTGGTAACGTTTCATTTGTCATTCAAACAAAACAAGCTTCAATATACAGAGGCGAGGCGGGTAAAGTCATATATATGCCAGAGACGAAAGAGTATCATTTCTTTAAAAACGTTCATCTTAGGCAAGTTGACCAGAAAAAAGAGATAATTGGCGATGAAGTTGTTTTAAAAACGGTCGAGGGTAAAGCGTACGCCAAGGGCGTGAAGTCCGAACCTGTCATTATGATATTTAACATATCTGATGAAAATAGCACAAAGGAGTAGATATGGTTGAGATTGTTGACTCTAAATTTATGATATCCGCCGCAAGCATAAGCTTTGCGCCTGAATCTGATTTGCAAAATGAAGTCGTTTTTATGGCGAGATCCAACGTTGGAAAAAGTTCTCTTTTGAACGCTCTAACAAATCACAAAGGGCTAGCGAAAGTATCTTCCACTCCAGGTAAAACTAGGTTAATAAATTATTTTGACGTTACTTTTATTGATAGAGAGACTACGCAAAAAAGTCTTGCAAAATTTGTGGATTTACCTGGTTTTGGTTACGCGAAAGTTTCCAAGTCCATTAAACATGATTGGGAAAAGAATTTAACCGACTATATTGCGGGACGGGAGCAAATTAAACTCTTTATCCATCTTATTGATTGCAGACACCCTCGTCTAGACATCGATACGTCCGTAAGTGAATTTCTATTTGAAAACGTAAGAGAAAATCAATACATTCTTCAAATTTTTACAAAAATAGACAAACTAAATCAAAAAGAACAAAACGCGCTAAAACATGAATTTCCAAACGCTTTAACGGTATCGAGTTCGAAGAAAAAGGGAACGCTGAAAATCATACAAGTAATTCATGATATTTTACAAAAAGACGTTAACGATGAAAATTAAATATCGCAAGGCCACTCTCGCCGACATACCAAATATGCAAAATTTAATCGCTCCCGAAGTGCAGCAAGGCATTATCTTGGAAAGAAGCGCGGACGAGATGGCGACGAACATAAGATCGTATATTTTAGCGTATCAAGAAAACGAATTAGTGGGATTCAACGCTCTGCATGTTCACACTTTTGATCTTGCGGAAATTAGATCGCTTATAGTGAAAGAAGCGTTAAGAGGGTTGAAGATAGGTGAAAACTTAGTTAAAGAGTCGCTAAACGAAGCGACGCTTTTGGGAGTTAAGCGCGTGCTGAGTTTAACGTATAGGCAGGTGTTTTTTGAACGTTTAGGTTTTGTGGAAATTCCAAAAGAATCACTACCAGAACATAAAATTTGGGCAGATTGCATCAAATGTAAACATTTTCCAGTATGCAACGAAGTATCACTTATAAAAACCCTTTAGCGCCTTTGCTATACGTCGCTCTTTTTGCGTTGTATAGCAGCTTAAGTAGCATTTATCTTTTTCTCCCTCCATTGTTGGCGGTATTATTTATCGTATACGCAAACGCTTTAAAAAAAGAAGATTTTTCATTGGTAGTTTTCATTGGAATTTGCCTTGTTATTGTTGAGGCAAACAACGATTATCCTCTTTTTAGCACGATAATGTATTTTACCCTTGCCTATAAATTTATTATGCCAAAAATTGAACAAAATTTTAATTGTAATTCTTGCGTTAAAATCTCATACTCACTACTTGGATACATAGGTTATTATCTATTTTTGTTAATATTATCTGAAATATTTTTGCTTCCTCCTCCAAGCGTCAATTACTATATAATTTACTATATAGTAATTGAATTCTTTTTAGTGAGCCTATTGTGAAAATAAAATTCATACTATCTATATTTATAGTGATTTGGCTAGCGATTATTACAAGGGTTTTTATTTTATCCATTGAATCAAATCAGCATTATTCTAAACTGTCCCAATTAAATACAATTAGAACTGAAAAAATAGCTCCTGTTCGTGGAGAAATTCTTGATAGAAACAATATCCCAATCGCAATAAATAAGTTAGGGTTTAAAATACTTTTAGCGCCGCACTTAAGAAGTAAAAAAAATATAAAAGAATTTGATAGTGAAATAGACGTAATTATGAATTTGTTTCCTAAAATGAATAAAAACAAATTAATTAATAATTACATTAAAAAAGATTCCTATTACAATCATAATTTTATAGAAGTGATTGATTTTATACCATATCAAGACATTGCGTTAGTATACACGACTCTCAATCTAAGAAAAAACGTAAAAATTATCGCAGCGCCAAAAAGATATTACCCTTATGATAATTTATCGGCGCATTTGATAGGATACGTTTCTCGCGCAAATCAAAAAGAGATAAATAAAGACCCATCTTTGGAGTTAATCGGCTATACGGGCAAAACAGGAATAGAAAAACAATATAATAAATTTCTTCAAGGAGAAGCGGGAAAAAGACAAATACAAGTTAACGCGAGTAATGAAGAGATAGAAGAACTTTCATATACTAGTCCCATAGAAGATAAAAGGTTAACTTTAACTTTAGATATAGAACTTCAAAAGTATATTTCCAATCTTTTTACAGGTCAGGTGGGAGCGATGGTCGTTATGGATGTTAATGGATCTATTTTAAGCGCGGCTAGTTTTCCTGATTATAATTTAAATATATTTGTGTCGGGCATGTCTTATGAAATGTATGATGATTTATCTTCTAGTTTGGATCATCCTTTTACCAACAAACTTATCAATGGTTTGTACCCTCCTGGTTCCGCAATTAAACCACTTCTTGGCTTGCTTTACATAACAACGGATTTAAATGAAAAATGGTCGGTAGATTGTGAGTCCTCCTTACCTTTAGGTGGTCGCATTTATAGGTGTTGGAAAAAAATAGGGCATAAAAAGACCAATATTACAAAAGCGATAAGAGAGAGTTGCGATGATTATTTTTACAAAGGAAGCCTCATTGTCGGGAATGAAAAAATGAGCGACGCTTTAACTCGTTATGGTCTCTCTAAAAAAACTGGAGTAGATTTGCCAAATGAATTTTTTGGAGTGGTTCCATCTCGCGAATGGAAACAAAGAAAACATAATCAACACTGGAATATTGGCGAGACGGTAAACATGTCCATAGGTCAAGGCGACTTTTTGACGACGCCGATGCAAATTGCGCAAGCGACGGCTCTCTTGGCGACGGGAAAGTTGCCAACTCCACACATCGCCAAGATGATAGGAGATGAACCTTACAAGCCAATTATTAATGAAGTATTGACCCAAGAAGAGCTTAAAAAACTTCCAATTATACAAAACGCCATGTATGAAGTATGCAACAAGCCTCATGGAACGGCAATAAATTATTTACATTCAAAAATCGTTATTGCTGGAAAAACTGGAACAGCTCAGGTTGTTGAAATAAAACAGGATATTATAGAAAGAAGAAAAGAGCATGAACTTTCTTACTATAGTAGGTCTCACGCTTGGTTCACGTCTTATGGACCATACAAAAACCCGCAATACGTCGTTACCGTCATGGTAGAACATGGCGGTCATGGCGGAGCGGCCGCTGGCAGTATCGTATCGGATATATATAACAAGCTGCTTGAGCTTGGTTATATAAAAAAATAATTTTGATTACTAGGCTAATGAATGATGAATAAAAAGAGCTAAAATTGTCAACAAAAAGATTGATCCAGCTTTATTGTAGAGTTTATTTGCCAAAATAAATAGTAGAGACAAGGAGGCTCCTATCATGATTAGTATGTCAAATTGACTTGAGGCCAAGTCAATGGTGAGTGGATTAATAAGGGAGGAGCCTCCTAAAACCATAGAAAAATTCGCCACGTTTGAGCCAATTATATTTCCTACGCTCATGTCTGCGTTGCCTTTTTTAATGGCGACGATAGAAACGACAAGTTCAGGAAGCGACGTTCCCAGCGAGATCAAGAAAAGACCTATAAGCCATTCGCTTACTCCAAAAATTCTGGCAATGTTTGTGCCGCTTTCTATGACAAAATTAGCGCCACCTATTGTAAAAGTAAAGCCTATGGCTAGTAAAATCATAGTTTTTAGCCAATTGAATTTTTCATTTGCCAACTCTTCATCTATTCCTCCTTCTAAATCCTCTTTTGAATCTTTGAACAAAAATATTAGATATGAAACCATCATGAGCAAAAAAAGCAATCCGTCAAATCTGCCGATGACGCCATCTTGAATCATGATTATGAAAACAATCACGGGAATTACAATCCATGCGCTATCTTTTGCAAACAAATCTCTTTTTGGATTCATGGATTTTGCAATCATAAAAACAATCCCAAGAACGAGCGATATATTAAAAATAACGCTTCCTAAAACATTGGCGACCGCCATATCGCTTTTACCTTGAGAAGACGCCATCATGGACGCTGCCATTTCGGGAAGAGACGTTCCAAACGCGATCAAAGTGGCGCCAATAACAAAATGCGAAATGTTAAAATGCAACGCGATTCTCTCCGACTCTTTTATGATAAAATCCGCTCCATAGACCAAAGCGCCCATCGCTACTATAAATATTATGAAATCCATTATTATCCTTGTGTTCTAATTATTAAGCTTTGAGGTAAATTAAATTGTTCTATGAGCGTTTTTTCTTTCTCTCGCATTTCGCCATTATCCACTTCATGGTCGTATCCAAGTATATGCAGCAAACCATGTATAAAAAGAAGGGACAACTCATCAGATATTTTGTGTGATAATTCTTTGGCTTTTTGTTGGACATGTTGTGAAGATATTACTATGCTGCCAAGGGGAGACATAGGCATGTATTCGTACGGGAAGCTAAGCACGTCAGTATCTTTGTCGATATTTCTATGCTGTAGATTTATTTCTTGAATCTCCTCGTTCGTCGTGATGATGAGTTCAATTTCTCCATCTGTGAGACTGGACGCTATTGCGTTTAAAAATGTTTCATTGACTTCTAAGGAAGTTCTGTTATCTAGTTCAATCATAAGCGAGATTATAACAAAAGAGGCTTACAATTAGTAAAGAACGGTACAAAGACCGCTCTAAACAAGAGTAATCACACTCAACCAGTAATGTTTAAGTTACTACCAATACCCGACTTTTGCGCTGAAACTTGTTTAGACTGCTCCGTCGCGCTTTCGATAACTTTTAAAGTAGCTCTCTCCGTCACGTCCAAAGATTTCTTAAGAGCTTCAACTTGGACAGAACCCATATCGGAACTTTTTGATGATACATCCATAATTTTTTCCTTTTTAACTGTATTTGAACATTATACATCGACTATTTTTGTAAATACATTAAAAAAATATACTACTTATGATAAAATAATTTTATGAAAAAAGAAATAAATACTAAAAAAGCCGTTTGCATAATGAGCGGAGGCATGGATTCCACTTTAAGCGCTTACATGATGAAAGAAGCTGGTTACGAAATAATTGCGGTTCATTTTAACTATAATCAAAGAACGCAAGCAAAAGAGTTAGAGTGTTTTACTAAGATATGCGATGTTCTAAACGCACATGAAAAGTATGTGCTAGAGTTGGATTTTTTTAAGCAACTTGGAGCGTCCGCATTGACGGATAAGAGTATAGAAGTGCCTACCACTGGTATAGAAATAGGCGTACCAATTACCTACGTTCCATTTAGAAATGGGATATTTTTAAGCATGGCGGCGGCCATTGCTGAAAAAGAGGGCGCGCAAGTTATCAGTATTGGAGTTGTTGAAGAGGATAGTAGCGGTTATCCCGATTGTAGAGAGTCATATATAAGAAGTATGCAAAATTCTATAAATCTTGGCACAAAAGATGAAACAAACATTGAGATTACAATGCCATTGGTGCATCTGCAAAAATCGCAAATAGTTGAGAAAGCCTTAAGTATGAGTGTTCCTTTAGAACTTACATGGAGTTGTTATAAAAATGAAGATAAAGCTTGCGGAGTTTGCGATAGCTGCAGATTGCGATTAAATGGCTTTAAATTAGCGGGAGTCGTCGACCCAATTATTTATGAATAAAATTATTTACAAAGAGTTTGAAATTGAGCATATATGCAACTTAAGACTTAAAAATAGCTATATAAGCATAAAAAAAGACTTTAAGATAGTTATGAAGACTCCTAAAGTTTCAGATTCTTTCATAACTAAACTTCTCAAAGAAAAAGAAGATTGGATTAGAAAACAGCTTTTAAAGTTCGAGTTAAATAGACCAAAAAAAATTAATTTAAAAGATGAAGTCCTTCTTTTTGGTGAAATCATTAGCATAGATAGAGAAGAAGCAAGCTTATTGAGAGATAACCTAAACAGCTTAAAGAAAACGCAAGAGATAAACATTTTAAACTCTTATAATGATTTTTATAAACATATGGCGAATGAATATTTGCCAAACAGAGTAGAGAGTTTTGCCAAAATTATGCAACTGAAGTTTCGTGAGTTAAAATTTAAAAATTTAAAAAGCAGATGGGGAAGTTGTAGCTCTCAAAGAGAGATAACGCTTAACATTCAACTTATTAAGGTGAAAAAACAGCTCATCGATTACGTCATAGTGCATGAGTTGGCGCATTTGGTTCACATGAATCACTCCAAAGAGTTTCACTCCTTGGTAAATCGTTATCTTCCAAACTCAAAAACGCTTAGAGAGCAATTAAAAAAAATACAATTGGATTTTTAATGAAATCCATAAATTAAATAAAGTGAAATCCAATGTATGACATAGCGATAATCGGAGCCGGCGTAAACGGATGTAGCGTAGCTTTTGAGTTTACACAAGTTGGAAAAAAAGTTATAATTTTTGACATGGAGAAAATTGCCAATGGAGGTAGTGGAGCCGCTGGCGCCTTTATTTCTCCAAAATTTTCAAAAACGGGCGAGTTGCAAGAGTTGCTTCACGAAGCGTTCGTTTATAGTATGAATTATTATGAAAAAAACTTTCCACTTTTAATCAAAAAAGCTCCGCTTTTGCACATTGCCAAAGATGACAATGACGCAGAAAGTCTAAAATTGTATAAACAACAAAGTCAATTAGAGCTATTGGACGTAAGGGATGAATTGCTAAATAATTTAAGCGAAGAGTCTCAAAAAAAAGAAAACGTCTCTATAAACGCAGGAATTGTAAACGCGGAGCTCATGTGCCAAGCGATGTCAAAAAGCGCAAAGTTTGTAAAAAGCGAAGTTCAAAATCTTGTTTACGATGACGGGCTTTGGATTATTGATGAGATATACGGCGCCAAAGAAGTGGTTTTAGCCACTGGCGCGTATGAACAACTTGTAAAAGAACCATATATCAAAATTCGTGGCGTCTGGGGACATCGCATAGACGTGCAAACAAGCACAAAAAACACTCATTCAATCCATCAGTTTGTCTCAATCTCGCCAAATTCCAATGGAGAATTAGCCATAGGCGCCACTCATAACGTACACTATCATCCACAAACTTCAAAAGAAGATTACGACATGGAAGTTGGAAGAAAAGAGCTTTTGGAAAAAGCTTCAAAAACGTTAAAACTAGATAATGTTAAAATAACGAAAGACTATACGGGGCTTAGATCCGGTTCGGTTGATTACATGCCGTTAGTCGGGAGTTTGGTTATGTCCCAAGAGACGCTGCAAAATAAGAAAATAAACTTTCAAGTGAAAAAGGAAAAATATCGCGAGTACGCTTATTATCCAAATCTCTACATGATAAATGGAAGCAGTGGCTACGGTTTTGTTCTTGCTCCTTATTTGGCAAATATCTTAAAAGAACATATTTTGAAGGGATCGGAAATAAATCACAGAATCACTCCAGCAAGATTTTTTGCTAGATGGGCGAGAAGGTTGTAACGCTATGTCTATTTTAGGCTTCAAACTTTTTTACGTTCAATTTATGCACGAAGTAAGCTTCGTCACAAAATTCTAACATTGGGTAGTCTCCAATCGAATTTCCAAAAGAGACGGTATGACTCGTCTTTTTGTCTCTGAGAAACTCTTTAATTCTTAATGTTTTTTCCTCAAAATTACAAACTTTTCCATCAAAAAGCCCAGTTAAAAATTCACCGTTTTTTAAAGTTTTTGTAGAGAGAAAACCATCATAACCTAAATAATCGCAAAGATGTGGAAGATACATGTCGGGTGAAGCCGTAACTATTATGACTTTGTAGCCCTCTCTTTTTTTTTCATCTATCATGTCTAAAACTTTTTTGTTCCACTTAACGCTTTTTGCGAAATTTTCTATATTTTGGCGTACGTCATAGCCATCAAAGAACATTTTAAAAGTTGTTCTTTTGACTGTTTCTTTATTTATGACTCCGAAAATATATTTCAGAGTCATAAGTGTTAAAGCCGGAGTGTTTGCGAGAGCGGAGGAGAAGGTGAGATTTTTAAATATAAATTTTATATAAGTATCACGAAACGTGAGCGTTCCATCTAAATCCGTAAAAATTATTTTATTCATATATCATTACCTTTGTGTTAATGCGAAATTATATCTCAAGTTCTATAAATTGATTTAATTAAAAACTTCTTTTTTT
>CALDOC010000099.1 GCA_937914675.1 uncultured Sulfurimonas sp. | reverse complement strand
AAATCTTCAATATTATAAGCGTCTTCAAACAGTTTGTCTTGTAAAAGATAGCCGTTTAAAGCCAATTCGGGAAAGACAATCAAGTCGCTGTTTTCTTTGTTTAGATTTATTATATCGATAATGTCACCTAAATTTGAGCGATTTAATTTAGGTGAAGTTTGAGCTAAAGTTATTCTCATCTTAAGAACAAATTTCTTCTTTCACTTTTGCCAATGACGCCATATCTGAAACATTTAACGTTGTAAGCTCTTTAGCTATTCTTTTGTTGAGTCCTTTAAGAACGACTCCATTTCCAAATTCTATCGCAATGTCAACGTCATTCGCGATAGCTACGATAGACTGCTTGTATTTAACGGGCTTTACAAGTTGCTCTTTTAAAAGCGCGACAGCGTCCATTTTTGTGGAGTAAGGTTTTGTCGTTACGTTAGAGATGACGGGAGCCGAAAAATTGTCACTCACCATGTTTTCCATCAACTCCGCCAATGGTTCTTGAGCCGGAGCTAATATTTCACAATGAGAAGCTACGGACATGTCAAGCAATATGGCGCGTTTGGCGCCAGCATCTTTAAAAGTTTGTTCAAGTGAAACTAAATCGGCTTTCATGCCAGCTACCACGAGTTGTCCATCTTGATTATAATTTGCCGGCCACGCTTTTTTACCGTCGGCTTGCGCCTCTACGCAAATTTTTTCAACGCTTTCATCGTCAAGTCCAACGATTGCCATCATTCCCGCTTCAATCGCGTCACATGCCGATTGCATAAACAAACCGCGCTTATGCACCAACTCAACTGCGTCTACGTAGTCAATGGCGCCACTCGCGCAAAGAGCTGAAAATTCGCCTAAAGAGTGTCCTAAAAAAAGTTCCGCTTTTATGTCTGGGCACTCTACGGAAAAAAGTTTATACGCTATCATTTGAACAAGGAGTATCGCTGGTTGAGTGTAAGCCGTTTGACCTAACTTTTCATTTTCTTCAAAGATTATCTCTTTAAAATCAACGCCAATTCTATCTCCCGCCTTTTGAAACATTTCACGAGCTAATTCCGAGTTTTCATAAAAATCTTTTCCCATACCTATGGCTTGTGACCCTTGACCTGAAAAGATCATTGCAATTTTTTTCGACATGTGTTTTCCTTATAGATATTCTTTGTTGTCAGTTATTTTTTTTCTTAACGTGTTTCTGTTTAAACCTAATCTATCTGATAATTGGAGTTGAGATTTATACTTTTTAAGTCCAGCTCTTATAAGCGGCACTTCGTAGAGGTATAAAAAAGATTTATAATCATTGTTTGAGCCTAATTTCGGAGCTATGTAATTTTGAACAATGTTCATTAATTCTACGTCTTTTATATCTTGAAGAAGGTAATTAATCATCACTTGTCTTCTTAAGGAATGACTATTTTTGCTCAAATCAGGCTCAATGTTATCAATTACAATATTATTGTTTTCACCAAAAAGAGAGGAAGCTTCCGATGAGAATCTTTGAATTAACAATTTAACGTCTTCTAATCTTTTACTCAGAGGTTCTATTTCAAATTTAACGCTAAATAATTCATCAATGTAGTCGTTGCTTAAAATCTGTTTGGAAGTGGCGATAACTCTAACGTTATTTGAAATGATACTATCTATTAATACTTTCATGTTTGGAGAGTTATCAATATTTGTAATTATGATTTCACTTGAATTGTCAATGACTAGAAGTAGTTCTTTAAAATTTGACGCGTCGACAACCGAGGCGTTTGGAAGTATAAAACTCGCTAAACTTGTTTTGCCAACGCCTGATTCACCCATTATAAGAGCGTTTACAGTCAGAGTTTTTAAAAGAGTAGCTGTTTTGAACGCTTTTGAAGAAGCGTCCGAAGCAGTTATAAAACTAGTGACATCCACAGCCTGTACCACAGCTTTCACCTTCTTCTTGCTTGTTTTCAGCAGGAATACCAGTCATAGCTTCTTCAGCGGATGCTTCTCTGATGTTATTTACCACTACGCTAAACATTAACTCTTTGCCAGCCAATGGATGGTTAAAGTCTATAACAATCGTGTCGGCGCCAATCTCTTTTACCGTAACTTGAACAGTTCCGCCATCTTCGCCTTGACCATATAAAGTCATGCCAATCGCCAAGTCAATGCCTGCGAATTGGTCAGCTGGAACTTCTTGAGTCGCTTCATCGTTATAATCGCCATACGCGTCTTCCGCTTTTACGAGTATATCGCCTTTATCGCCAATGTTCATGTTAACGATTCCATTTTCCAAACCAGTAATAATTTGACCTTTTCCAAACATAAATACTAGTGGCTCGCCACCTACGTTGCTATCTACTACTTTGTCACCATCACGAACTTCATATTCGATTGACACAATTTGATTTGTTTCTATTGCCATAATTAAGACCTTTTTTTTATTTTTGCGATTTTATCATAAGTTTATAAATAATAGCAAAAATTATTTTTCTATTTACAAACCTAAATATTTTTTAGCAACTTTCGCTTCATTCGAATTTGGAAACTTTGCTATAATTGCTTTATAGAAAACCTTCGCATGATTTGCATCACCGGTATTATCCATCGATATTGCGGAATGTAACATTAAATTAGGCATATAAGACGCTTTATCATAAATAGACGTACTTTTTTTATAATAAGTAATGGCGTTTGCGTAATTTTTTCTCTGATAATACATCTCAGCTATCATATAATGAGCATAAGCGGGCTTGTAATTTTTGACTATTAGTAATTCGTATTCCTTAATTGCTTGTGTATATAGCTTTTTATCAAAATTTGCTTTTGCTTGATCATATAAATCTCCACCATTCACATTAGCAAGATCTTGTGGTTTATTTTGTTCCAACTCTTTAACAATCAATTCTTTAAATTTGTTCACTTCGTCCACTAAAAGATTAAACTCCGCCTTCGTCACGTAATCTTTCTTAATGCTCTCAATTATTAATGACAAATCAAATACTACGTTTTTTGTCTTTTCAACGTTAATTGCGTTAGTCTGAACAACTTCACTTAATCTTGTCTCATACTCCCCGGTACTTTGCATATTTATCGAATGTTTATCTTCTAAATTTTTCAAATTGACTTTGTTATTATGGGTTTTTCGACTAAGATTTTCGATAATGCTTTGCAGTCCATCTATTCGCTCTCTTAACGAATCTACCTCATTAGCTTGATTATTGCTTTTAACAACTACGTTTTGTAATTTATTTTTATTTTGCAATATAACTTTTTCATTAGAAGTAAGACCATATGGTTCAGGATTATCAAGGTTACCAGCGCCAAACGCGGAAGGCTCGGCGGCAGATAAGAAAAGTGGCACAGATATCGTAAAAAGTAAAACTAAATTACTGTGTTTCATATATATGTTGTACTATGGAAGAAGTGAAAAATCTACGCGACGGTTTTTAGACCAGCACTCTTGAGTTTTATCATTACAAGCAGGATTGCTTTCGCCATAACTAACCATAACTATTCTTGATGCGTCAACACCCTCGGCAGTTAATGATTTTTTTACGGAATCGGCGCGTTTTAAACCTAAAGCAAAATTGTATTCATCGCTTCCCCATTCGTCACAGTTACCTTCAAGTTTAATATTATAAGCGCTCGCGGAACTTGTAACGATTTTTGCGTCAGTCGAAATGTTACTTTGCATTTCTGGTTTTATATTGAACTTATCAAAGTCAAAATAGACAGTTGTCAAAGTAGATTCAATGTCTGACATGCTTAACTGGCTATCTGTATTGTTACTAACAGACTCAGAACTACTAGAATCACTCACAGCGATATCTTCACTTGTTGCGTTCACTACGCTGTTCTCACTTGAAACAGTTTCCGTCTCTACCGCTTTGACCTCTTGAGTAGGTACTTGCGCCATTTCATCAACTGCCGGAGACTTATCACTACATCCACTAAAAAACAATAATGACGCTACGACACCAGAAAGTACTATACTTTTCATATCTAAATTCCTTGATTTTAAAAATTGAATTATTATACCAAAAAAATACTAATTATCTTTAAAGGTTCTGAGTATTATATGCAAAACAATGAACAAGTTACCAATCCATCGCTTGCAGTTTGCCATATTTAAGAGGAAACAGATAGTTTTTATTATGATTTAATCTTATAATTCCAATAGAACTTTGAGCTTTATAATTTTTAATAAAAAGAATTGCGTCGCCATCATCAGAAAATTTTGGAAATTCATTTACTCCCGTAGCCGTTAATCTTCTAATAAAATCCGTCTCAGTTGAAATCAGATGTAAGTTAAAAGTATTTTTACTAAATACGTTTGAACTCTCTCTAGCTTTATAAACTATATATTGTCCATGAGCGCTACAAGCGGAGTTGTTCAAGCCATAGTAAACCATTTGATCAACTTCTTCTTTTCCAATCTTTTTAAAAAAAACGTTTGGAGAACCTAGCCTGTCTGAAATAAAAACAATTGAATCTTTATCCTTAAAATGAGCGCCTACGTCAATGCCCTTATATTTGGTTTCTCTTACGTATTGTTTCGTATTAACGTCATATATGTAAATGTCTGGTTGACCATCAATTGCCATTGTAAGCAGTAGCTTGTCTGCGTTCTCGCTTACGTCTGAACATACAATCATCCCGTCCGAGGAGATGACACTTTGTATTTGAGCGGTTTTAATGTCTACAAACTTAAGCGTTGGTTTTTCCGTATCAAGCGTCGTATAATAAAATGAGTTTTGTTCTTTATTCGCCCATTTTGGAAAAACGTTAAATCCACCTTTAATGATAGCGTGCTGGTAAGAGAGAGTATAGTCAGAAATGACTATTTCACTTTTTTTTGGTGCAACTATTCTTGAAAAAATAACCTTTCTTTTCATCCATTCTACGGATGACTCCCCCATAAATTCATTGATGTCGTACGCTATTGTGTGACTAACAAACATAAATATGTCTTGTCTATTTACTTTGTAATTCTTTGCGAGGACTTCTTCGCCAGCTTTAAATAATTTTATTGATATGTTTAATGAGCTACCGTCACCTTCGGACATTTTATATCTAAGCACATAGTTAACGTCTTTATTCTCTACAATAACATTTGTATCCTCATACTTTACAAGCCTATAATGTCTATCAACGTTAAAAATTGATATAACGTTCATATCAGCGACTAAAGTCTTGAAAAATTCTAATTTAAAAGTGTCATTATAGTCGACGGAAGAGTCTTCAATTGATAATGAGGGAAGTGCCTCAACTTTTTTTATAACTTCTATTGTCGAGTCTGTCGCATAAGACATGCTTATTAATAATAGTAATGAAAGAAAAAACTTCAATTTTACTCCTTTGATGTTAATATAACTACCGTTCTTGTTGATATGTTTTCTGGACTGAGAGGAAAAATCACGCCCAAGAGCCTATCTTTCATCTTGTCAGCTTCTTCGTTTAAATCGTCATTATCAGAATACGTCAATACCCTAAAATCAATCAGCTTTCCTAGTGAATTAAGCTCAATAACAGTCTTAACGCTATGCCCTTGCGAATTAAAGGGAACATGAAAAGATTCATAAACTAAAGCTTGAATTTTAGCCAAATATTCATTAACCTCATTAGCTGTAGAAACTGAATTTTGATTCTCGTTTAGACTAGAATTTTGATCATTGCTCGCAATAGCGTCATCTACAACGTTCTCTTTTGTAGTCTCTATCTTTTTTTCTATTGCCGCCATTCGCCTCTTATTGATTTGTTTAGGAGCGTCTTTAATAATTTTTTTAGTCCAGACATCGCTAAATAAGTCATTAACGTCTACATTCTCTTGAACTGGAGCAACTTCTTTTACGACAGGAGACGCGGCAGTCGCTTTTTTATCGTTTTTACGTTGATTAGATTTAATTTTTGGAATTTCTAATGAGATTGATATGTAATTATCTTTATTCAAAGCGTAAATATCTTGTTTTTCTGCCATGAACGCCATATATAAAGACATGAACATGAAAAGCGCAAAAAGAGATAGAGCGATTAAGCCACTAAAATAAAAGTAGAAATTGTTCTTAGCCATTTGTAGCTAACGAAACCTCAGAAAACCCAGCTTGTTTAACAGCAGCCAATACTGACATTACAATTCCATATTCTAAACTTTTATCCGCGCTTATCAAAACTGCGGCTTTTATATCAAAACTACTTGATTTTTTATAAAAATTTTCAATAAAATTATTTAAAAGATATGTTTCCCCATTGACTTTAAGCGTTAATTCTTTGTCAATCGTTATATGCACGGGTGGAATTTTGGAAAGTTGCTGAGTAACTGAACCTTGGGGAAGTTTGATGTTTTCTTCATAAATAATATTTGGCGCTATAACCATCAAAATAGCAAGTAAAACAAGCATTACGTCGACAAGCGGAGTAATATTTAGCTCTGGTTTATCATCCCAATCATAAATCATAACTATACTTTACGCGCGAGAATGGCGTCACTTTGCATCTTAAGGTAACTTATGACTTCAAATGATTTACGCTTGAGCATTTGATGATAAGTATACGCAAATATTGCTACAAATATCCCAGAAGCCGTTGCCACTAGCGCGTCAGAAACACCACTTGATATAACTGACATGCTTCCACTACTCTGCCCTATATGACTAAACGTATCCAATATTGACACTACAGTGCCAAAAAGTCCAATAAAGGGAGTGGTTGACGCAAAAATAGAAAGAATTGAGAGACCTTTCGTAGCCTCTTTTGTAGCTGCCAACATTCCTAAATCTAAAACTTCTTTTGAAACAATATTGCTTGTTCTTAAAAAATTATTTAAAAAAGAGTTTTGATTGACGCTCACGGAACCTAAAAGAATTGATTCTAAAGAATCACTTTCACGGTTATACCAAGCGAGTATGGAAAAATAACGATAAAAAAACACCCAATTTAGAACTATGAAGTAAACTGATAAAAGAATCAGCACTCCAATAGTCACTGGATGACTTTTAAGATAAAAATCTATTAAATCATTAGTCATATGTTAAAGTAAGCGTTTAGCCGCAGACTCGATTTTTGCAGAAACGGAAGCTATGGCTGGATTAGCGTCAGCAATATCTTTAATAAGTTTCTTA
Organism: uncultured Sulfurimonas sp.; assembly: GCA_937914675.1. Taxonomy (GTDB): domain Bacteria; phylum Campylobacterota; class Campylobacteria; order Campylobacterales; family Sulfurimonadaceae; genus Sulfurimonas. The sequence continues at coordinate 29,361 of CALDOC010000099.1, read as the reverse complement.
GCGTCTTCAAGAGCGGCCGCGATATCATTTTCACTTTCACCACGAATAGCTACGGCGCCTTCAACCAAAACAATAACCTTTTCTTCATCAACTTGAACAACACCCCAGTTAATAAGAATTGATTCGACTGATTTATCTTCTTTTTCAACATCGACAACGCCAGCTTCCAACAACGTAGTTAAAGAAGCATGTCCTGCTAAAACGCCGAACTCTCCCTCTTCACCAGGGAGAACGACACTAATGGCGCTAGCATTAAAGATTTCGCCATTAGGAGTTAAAATTTCAAGTTTAAACGTATCCATTAGAGTCCTTTTCTAAACATTAGAGCTTATTTATTTTTCTCGTGTTTTGCAATAGCTTCATCCATATTACCGACCATATAGAATGAATTTTCAGACATATGATCATAATCACCGTTTAAAATTCCTTTAAAACCCGCAATCGTGTCTTCAAGCTTAACGTATTTACCAGGAGAGCCTGTAAACACTTCGGCGACGAAGAATGGTTGAGATAAGAACTTCTCAATTTTACGAGCGCGTTCAACGACGTTCTTATCATCTTCAGAAAGCTCATCCATACCAAGAATCGCGATAATATCCTGCAAGTCTTTGTATTTTTGAAGCGTTGACTGAACGCCACGAGCGACGCCATAATGCTCTTCTCCAATAATTTGCGGATCAAGTAGTCTTGAAGTTGAATCTAATGGATCAACTGCAGGATAGATGCCTTTCTCAGCAATTTTACGATTAAGAACCGTTGTTGCGTCTAAGTGAGCAAATACAGAAGCCGGAGCTGGATCGGTTAAATCGTCCGCTGGTACGTAAACAGCCTGAACGGAAGTAATCGAACCACTTTTAGTTGACGTAATTCTATCTTGCAACGCACCCATTTCACGAGCTAATGTTGGTTGATAACCAACAGCTGAAGGGATACGACCGAGTAGAGCGGACATCTCTGAACCAGATTGAGCGAAACGGAAAATATTATCGATAAACATCAATACGTCAAGACCTTTTTCATCTCTAAAGTACTCTGCCATAGTAATACCTGTAAGTGCGATACGGTTACGCGCTCCTGGAGGCTCGCTCATCTGGCCATAGCACAGAGCAACTTTGTCAAGAACGTTCGATTCAAGCATTTCATGATAAAGGTCATTACCTTCACGAGTTCTTTCACCAACGCCAGCAAAAACTGATAAACCATCATGTCCATGAGCAACGTTATGAATAAGTTCCATGATAATAACCGTTTTACCGACTCCAGCGCCACCGAATAGACCAACTTTTCCACCTTTTGAATATGGAGCAAGCAAGTCAACGACTTTTATACCTGTTTCAAACATCTCAGTGGTAGTTGATTGATCAACCAACAAAGGAGGCGCTCGGTGAATTGATAAAAGAGGAGCGTCTTCAATTTGACCTTTTCCATCAATGGTTTCCCCAATAACGTTAAAAATACGACCAAGTACTTTTTCTCCAACGGGAACTCTAATAGGTGAACCAGTTGCCGTAGCGTCCATTCCACGAACCAAACCTTCACTCATATCCATAGCTATCGTTCTAACGCGACCGTCACCTAAGTGAGCTGCAACTTCTAATACTAAACGACGTTTAGTACCTTCTAAATTTATATTAACTTCAATTGCTTCATTAATTATTGGAAGATAACCATCAAAATCAACATCAACAATCGGGCCCATAACTTGGCTAATTTTACCAATCATATTTTTCTCCATTATTTCATAGACTCCACACCACTTATAATTTCTATAAGTTCTGTCGTAATAGCAGCTTGACGCGCTTTATTATATTGTACATTCAGTGATTTCACCATGTCTTTAGCGTTATTCGTTGCAGTATCCATAGCTTGCATTCTAGCGCTATGCTCTGCAGCAAGTGAATCTATTAGCGCGTAATACATATTGTACCCAACATACTTTGATACTAAAGAATCAAGCATACTCTCTTCATCCTCCGCTTCAACTTCTAGCAATGAACTATGTTGTTTTTTATCACATTCAAACGCCTCAGTATCAACTGGCAATACTTTAGTTACATGTAACTCTTGAGTTATCATGTTTTTGTATCCGTTATATACTAAATGAAGAGCATCGATTTTTCCATCTTTGTAATCTTCAATCGAAGTATCTATAAACTTATCAGATCTTTCTTTACTAGGCTTAGAACTTAAATCTACAACTGAATCAAATAATTCAACTTCATTAAATTTAAAAAATTCCACGCCTTTCTTGCCGATTCCACGTAAACGTACTTTTACATTTTGTTCTTTGTACTCTTTTAAAAGTTTTTTAACAGCTTTAATTGTTTGAATATTAAAACCACCACATAAACCTTTATCAGCAGTAACAAAAACTATATCAACAATTTTCGGATTCTCAATCTTTGTAAAACAACGATTTTCAATTCCTCCAATTTTGCTACAATTAATACGCCCAGCTATTTCGGCAATTACCTGATTCATTTTTTGAGCATACAGACGAGAGCGCTTAGCTAACTCTTCAGCGCGACGAAGTTTTGCAGTACTTACAAGTTTCATCGCGCGCGTCGTCTTTTGAGTGTTAGAAACACTCTTAATCTGTCTTTGAATATCTTTAAGGTTTGCCATTTAACTAATCCTTATGACGCTACAACAAAGCTAGCTTTAAACTCTTCAAGCGCTTTAATCAATAGCGATCTGGTATCATCATCAACCTTAGAAGTGCTTCTTATGTTCTCAAAGATTTGAGGATAAGACGCTTCTATAAATGGATACATTTCAGCTTCAAAACGAACAACGTTAGATGGGTTAAAATCATCCAAGAAACCTTCGTTACCTGCAAAAATTATAGCGACTTGTTTTTCAACCGCAAGAGGAGAGAATGGACCTTGTTTTAAAACTTCTACCATTCTTTGACCACGTTCTAGTTGTTTACGAGAAACTTCGTCAAGATCAGACGCAAATTGAGCGAACGCTTGAAGTTCACGATACTGAGCAAGATCAAGTCTTAACGTACCGGCAACTTGCTTAGTCGCTTTAATCTGAGCGGCGCCACCAACTCGAGATACGGAAAGACCAACGTTAATCGCTGGACGAACACCCGAGTTGAATAGTTCAGTCTCGAGAAAAATTTGACCATCGGTAATTGAAATAACGTTTGTTGGAATATACGCCGCAACGTCACCAGCTTGAGTTTCAATAATTGGAAGAGCGGTTAACGAGCCAGCTCCATCTTCATCACATACTTTCGCGGCGCGCTCAAGTAAACGTGAATGAATGTAAAAAACGTCTCCAGGATACGCTTCACGACCTGGAGGACGACGAAGAATAAGAGACATTTCACGATAGGCAACCGCATGCTTAGATAAATCATCATAAACAATTAGACCATGTCTCGCGTTATCACGGAAATACTCTCCCATGGTAACGCCAGTGTATGGAGCCAAAAATTGCAACGCGGCAGCTTCAGCGGCTGTTGCGGATACTATTATTGTATATTCTAACGCTCCATGTTCTTCCAAACGACGAACGATTTGAGCCACTGTTGACTCTTTTTGACCAATCGCTACGTAAACACAAGAAACGCCATTGCCTTTTTGGTTAATGATTGCGTCAATTGCAATAGTGGTCTTGCCAGTTTGTCTGTCGCCAATTATAAGCTCACGTTGTCCACGACCAATTGGAACTAGAGCGTCAATAGCTTTAATACCAGTCGCCAACGGTTCATGAACTGATTTTCTATTCATAATTCCAGGCGCTTTTTCTTCAACAAAACGCATTTCTGAAGTTTCTATTGGACCTTTGCCATCTATTGGCTCGCCAAGCGCGTTTACAACGCGTCCAAGAAGAGCGTCGCCTACGGGAACTTTAAGAAGTTTCCCTAAACGCTTAACGCTCATACCCTCACGAAGCATAGTTCCGGCTCCAAGTATAACGATACCTACGGCGCTCTCCTCAAGGTTCATTACAAGACCTTGAGTTCCCTCTTCAAACTCAACGATTTCTCCAGCCATAACGTTGCTAAGTCCGTAAACTTGCGCAACGCCATCAGCGTAAGAAACTATCTTGCCTGTTTCATTAATATCAACACTTAGTTCAAAGTTATTGATACGTTCTTTAATTATTGAGCTGATTTCATCAGCTTGAATTTTTGCTACCACTATATGTTCTCCTCTCGTTGAAAGTTAAATTGCTTTAATTATATGTTCTATAATTTGACTATCGATTCTATCTTTAGAAAAATTAATTTCTATTCCAAGACCTTCTACATCTACTTTAATGCCATTAAAATTATTTTTAACGGTTTCTAAAGATATTTTAGAATTAAATTTTTTGCTCAAACCAGCACTTAACTCTACGATTATTTTTGTCTCAATATCAGTATCGCTATAGACGGTACCTTTATATGTTTTTGTTGAATCTGAAACGTATTTTTGTAACTCTTTTGCAATAGCCGGAATTATATTTATACGTTTATTTTCAACTAATATTTTAATAAAATTATTAACTTTACTAGAGTTAATTTCTTTAACTGCAGCCAATAAAATACTTAATTTATCTTTAACGTCTACATTGGGATTATTCATAATACTAACAAACGCATTATCTTTAAACGACTCTGCAACCGAAGAAAAAATAGTAGCGATATCTTTCATAAACTCTAAATCAGAGCTAAGTTTTAAGGCTTTTACATATCTTTTCGCTATTAATTCTTCCATCTACGCCACCTTCTTTAAGAGAACGTTAGCCATGGCTTTTTTGTCAAAAGTTTCAGAACTTTGCTTTAACGTTTCTTTTATTATAGCTTCAACAACGTTACGAACCATATTTCTCTGTTCAAATTCAATTAGTGACAAGTACTGTTTATGAACTGCTTGCAGTTCAGTGTCGCACTGCGACATAATGTTGTCATTAACAATTTTGTTTTCTTTTTTAGAAGATTTCAACAATTGTTCTGCAAACTTTTCAGCTTCAGAAATTTTTGAGAGAGCTTCTTTTTTAAGAGAAATAGACTCGTTTAATCTTTCTTGCACCCTTTTTAAATCGTCAGCTATAGCTTGACTTCTTGATGCAAAATAATTTTTTACCGGTTGGGCAACTAAATACCAAACAAGACCAGCAAAAAGTACAAAGTTAACTGTTCTTTGAACAATGTCCGTACTACCATGTTCAACATCAGATGCCAATGCAAAAGTTGATATCATTAGCATTATTACTAAAATTCTACTCACATAACATCCTTATATTTGACTAAACTTAGCTTTTACAGCTTCTTTAAACAGTGGAATATCTGACGTTAAGTCATTTACTAACTGCTCTTTAGATTTAGCAAGTGATTTCTCAAATTCTAAATATTCCTGTGCAAGTTCAGCACGCTTTGCCTCTAACTTACTATCTGCCAATTCTTTAGCATCTGCGATAACTTTTTCTCTCAGGGCCGCGACTTCGAGTTTAGCGTTCATAATTATTAATTCTGCTTTTGAATGTAATTCATTGATTTCGTTATCATTAGAACCTACTTTGTTTAGGTCTTTTTTAATATCTTCATCACGTTTATTCATAAAACTAAATAATGGATTATAAAGCCAACTGTTTAAAACGGCTATAAGCGAAAGAAATACAACAAATGTAATCAAAAGTAGTATTGGGTTTATATCTAACATAGCACCTCCTAAAAGTTGTGAAATTATACAACTTTTAAATTGAAAGGATAGTTAAATTAAAGGAAAAATATAAAAGAATTTAATCTTCGATAGAAAATATTTATTTAAGAAAACCAATTAAGCATATTTTTTATCTGGATTTCATCATCAAATTCAATTACTAATTTATTATTCGAAATTGTAGACTTAAATCCTAAATCCAAAAATTTATCTTGGAGATTTGAAAAATCGTATTCTATTTTTAGCGCTTGTTGATTTTTTACAGGTTCAGCGTTTTTAAGATTTTTTATCATGCCTTCAACTTCTCTAACGCTAAGTTTTTGACCTATAATGGAATTAACGACCACTTGTTGCTGTTTTTCATCTAAACCTACCAATACTTTTGCATGGCCAGCCGTAATGCTCTTGTCCAATAAAGCCTTTTGGGTTTTAGATGACAACTGTAGCAATCTAATCGTATTGGCGATATGAGCTCTACTTTTATGTATTGTATTCGCCAACTCTTCTTGAGTAATCTTTTGATGATTCAACAATTCACTGTAAGCGTTTGCCAATTCAAGCGCATTCAACTCTTCTCTTTGAATATTTTCAATAAGAGCGAATTTTCTCATGCTATATTCATCCGCATTTAGTACAATCGCGCGAATTGTTTTTAATTTTATTATTTTAGAAGCCCGAAATCTTCTTTCGCCAGCGACTAAAATATATCCGCCAAAATCATCTTCAACTACGACAATTGGTTGAATGAGTCCATCTTCTTTAATTGATTCCGACAACTCTAGCAATGATTCTTCGTTAAAAGATTTTCTTGGTTGATACGGATTTGCCTTAATGTCTTTTAAATTCAAATCTAAAACAACGTCTCTTTTACTACCTTCATTATCATAAGCTTCGTTAACTTCGCCAAAAAGTGCATCTAAGCCTCTACCTAACGCTTTTGACTTCATTATTTAATAATTGCCTGCGCTAAATTTTGATACGCGATTGATCCACTCGACTTTACGTCGTAAAGGATCACTGGCTTTCCAAATGATGGAGATTCCGCCAATTTAACGTTACGTGGAACTACTATGTATTGATCATCTTGATCTTTAAATAACTTATTGTGGAAATGTTGCTTTAAATCCGCAAAAACTTGTTTTGATAAATTATTTTGAGAGCTAAACATTGTTGGCACAAAACCTTTTATGGTAAGTTTTGGATTTATGGACTTTCTAACAAGTTTTACCGTGTTAAGAAGCTGCGTCAATCCTTCTAGCGCAAAAAATTCACATTGAATTGGAATAAGAACGGAATTAGACGCTGAAAGAGCGTTTATTGTCATAGGCCCTAAAGCTGGAGGAGAGTCTATAATTATGTAATCGTAATCGTCAATAACGTTCGCTATCGCTTTTTTTAAAACAAACTCACGCCCTTTAGTGTTTTCTGTATCATAATACTCTTTTTCTATTCCAACGAGTCCTATGTTTGAAGGCGCTAAGTGGAGTGTCGGCAAATCTGTTTTTAATATAATGTCTTTTAATTTTTTTGTACCTATAAGCACATGATAAATATTAAACTCATAATCATTTCTGTGAAATCCGAACGACGTTGTTGCGTTGGCTTGAGGGTCTGCGTCTATCAAAAGAACTTTTTTTTCCGCCACGGCCAAAGACGCGGCTAAGTTTACGGCCGTTGTCGTTTTACCAACGCCACCCTTCTGATTTGCAATTACTATTATTTCACTCATCTTAGACTGTACATCCTCTCGCCGTTAATCGTTATTGACCCATCACACTCAAGGAGAGCGTCACCTAATGAAAATTTTAAATTATTTTTATGTGTAGAAAAGTTCTTACTCTTGTGGAATTCTAACTTATATTTACTAAAAACTTTCTTCCATTCATTACTTTTATCTATATTCATAAAATACTCTTCTAGTAGTTTTTCTATGTCAATCTTAATATCTAATTTTGCAGAACCAGTTGGATGACGTAGTAAATTAATCCCAACGCCACAAATAAAATCATCATTTAAAACGTTAGTAATCATGCCCCCAATCTTCAAATTATTTATGTAAAAATCATTTGGCCATTTTAACCAGACGGCTGAACCATGCTCGTTAAGAATCTCTTTCAAGAGATAAGCAAAATATATCGAGGCCGATTCCAACCTCAAATCCTTTGGCAATTTTTTAACAGGAATGGCAAAGGATAAAAATAGATTTCCAGAAAGCCCCAGCCAAGAGTTATTTCTACTACCCTTGCCATCCGTTTGCATTTTAGAGACAACGGCGTAAGGAGATTGAATAGAGTTTTCTGCAAGACGTAGCTTTAAATAGCTTTGAGTCGAATCTACATTTTCAAGATATTCTATCGTCAAGGCTCAATCTTTTACCATTTACATATGAAAGAACGTCAATTTCTTTTTTTGACGGAGCTTGAACGCTGTAAATTCTTAGGCTTCCTTGATTACATCCAACAACTATGCTATCAGAATCAATTTTCAATATTTTTCCACCCTCGTTCAAACTATTTTCTTCTTCAAAAGCCATTCTTTTTAACTTTAAGCCACTCTCTAAAAATATTCCAGGCCATGGAGTGAACGCGCGATACTTGTTATAAACAATAGTGGCGTCGCTAAACGTTACTTCTCCATCGGCTTTAGTTATTTTTTTACAATGTGAAGATAAAGACTCATTTTGTTTTTTTGGAATATACTCACTAAAGTTATTTAGAACTTCGGTTGTTAAGTCACATGCGACGCTTGTCAATCTATCAAAAAGAGAAGACGCAATCTCATTGTCGTTTACGGCAATTGACTCTATCTTAAGAATGTCTCCAGTATCTAGTCCTTCTTCCATAAGCATAGCGGTGACTCCCGTCACTTTATCTCCATTTAGAAGAGTTTGTTGAATCGGGCTTGCTCCTCTGTATTGAGGCAAGACGGAAGCGTGTAAATTAATACATGGCGCATGGTCTAAAATTTTACGAGGAAGGATTTGCCCATAAGCCGCGACAATAATATAGTCACATTTTATATTCAACAACTGCGCGATGACATTTTCATCTCGTAACCTATTTGGCTGATACACGTCTATCGCATTTTTTTGAGCCAACACTTTAACCTCAGGTGGGGTCATAATTTGTTTACGCCCCACGGGTTTATCTGGTTGAGTGTAAACGGCTACAACGTTTACGTTCTGAGTTTCTATCAGTCTCTGTAAAATGCTTTGCGCGTAATCCGGCGTTCCCATAAATATCACGTTCATTTAAAAACTTGTCTTTGTAAAAATAGTTCCACCATTATGTTTATTTTCCAACATAAAACTCTTAACGTCGCTTAAATTAAGCCCACTTGCCAAAAACATATCAATGTCAGAGTCCAAAAGATACGATGCGGCTTTTAATTTAGTAACTATTCCACCTGTTGCAAAAACGTTATTCGGAGTCACTTCTTTTTGTAATTCAGCTTCATCTATTTTATTGACTTTTTTTAACGCCTTGGCGTTTATATTTACTCTAGGATCGCTATCATAATAAGCGTCAATGTCTGATAATATTATAAGCATGTCAGAAGCGGTATGTTTTGTCATATAGGCTGACAATTGATCATTATCTCCAACTTCGAGTTCCTCTGTAGAGGTCGCGTCATTCTCATTGACAATTGGAATAACGCCATTTTCTAAAAGAGTGTCCACTGTGTTTTTAACTCTTTTGATGTCGTCGTCTTTTCTTAAATTGGCCGCCGTAACTAAAACTTGCGAAGTTATTATGTCAAACTTTAAAAAATTATTGGCGTATTTATTCATAAGAATGGGTTGACCAATTGCCGCTAAAGCTTGTTTGTTTTTTATAATGGATCTATCTAACTTCAATTTTGTATACCCAGCGGCGACTGCCCCGGATGAAACTAAAATCACTTCATTGGATTTTCTCAATTCAAATAAAAAGTCAACTAATTCTTCCATTCGTTCTTGAGCGATTTCTCCATCCTGAGTTAAAACCGCGCTCCCAACCTTAACAACAATTCTCTTCATAATTTTTACTTTCTATCAACTTGAACTAAATTAAATAACGAATATTTTAACGCCTCTATGTTTTTACTTATGGCTGAAGATATTGGCGCCACAAAATAGGGAAGCGTTTTATCATAACCTAATGTCTCATCAGCGGAGTCTTGCACAAAAAATGGCAGTTCTCTGTCAAAATTGAAATTACTCGTTTTTGAAGCTTCTAAACCTAAAAAATTTAAAAATCCATTCACTAAATCTTGAACTTCTTCCACTGGAACGACGTCAACTCGAGTTAAAGCGATGGCGTATTTGGAATGGCCTAAATTTTCACTAAATGAAGATATTTCAGCTTTTAAAGTATCAATTTGTTCTTTCATATCTCTGTAGGAAGCTAAATCAATCATATACAGAAGAATTTTTGTTCTTTCGATATGTCGTAAAAATTGAATGCCAAGTCCTTTTCCCTCATGAGCTCCACCAATAATTCCAGGTATGTCGGCCATCACGAATGACTCATAATCCCCAATATTCACTTGTCCTAATTTCGGAGTCAACGTTGTAAATTCATAGTTTGCTATTTCAGGCGTCGCGTTTGAAACAGTTGAAATCAGAGTCGATTTTCCAACGTTGGGAAAGCCAACCAAACCAACGTCCGCTATAAGTTTAAGTTCTAACTTTATTTTTCTTATTTCGCCTTGTTCACCTGGTTGCGCGTACGTAGGTCTTTGATTCGTAGGAGATCTAAAATGAAAATTGCCCAATCCACCTTTTCCACCTTCAATGAATTTTTCTTTTTGGCCATCTTCAAGCATATCAAAAAGTGTTTCGCCACTTTCTAAGTCGATTATTTGAGTTCCAGGAGGAACTATTATAACTTTTTGAGAACCTGATTTTCCAGTCATAAGAGACCCTAAACCGGGCATTCCAACGTCTGACTTAATATGCATTCTTTTTTGAAAATTAGAAAGAGTGTGAGTATTGTTGTCACACTGAAAATACACGTCTCCGCCTTTTCCTCCATCGCCTCCATTTGGACCACCGTTCAATACAAACTTTTCACGGCGAAATGCTACACATCCCTGTCCACCTTTTCCCGATGAAACTGTTAACTCAACACTATCTGTAAACATTTTTTTTCCTTAGTTATTTGTAATAATACTTAAAAATTGACTTTAAATTTTAAGAAGTAAATTGCTAAATTTATTATTATGTATTAGATGATTTATCTAAAGTGATTATATGTGGAAATATTTGGGAAATACCCAAATATTGTAGAATTATGCAGCAGGTATTATTGAAACTTGTTGACGTTTTTTGTCTTTTCTTTCGAATTTGACAACACCTTCAATAAGCGCGAATATTGTATGGTCTTTCCCCATACCAACATTTTTACCTGGATGAACTTTAGTTCCACGTTGACGGATTATGATATTACCAGGAATAACGACTTCTCCACCAAATTTTTTTACGCCAAGTCTTCTACCAGCCGAGTCGCGATTATTCTGCGTGCTACCTTGACCTTTCTTATGTGCCATCTTGAATCTCCTTCTATTTTAGCTTATGCGGCTATTTTCGTGATACGAACACGAGTGAAGTCTCTTCTGAAACCTCTTTTAACTTTACTATCTTTACGACGACGCTTTTTGAAAGTAATAACTTTTCTGTCTCGTCCTTCATTGATAACTTCAGCGGTTACGATAGCGCCTTCAACAAAAGGAACTCCCATTTTAAGTTCGCCAGCGTTTACCGCTAGAACTTCTGTAATTTCGATGATAGCTTTTGGCTCAAGAGACATGTTATCTAATTCTAAGATATCGCCTTCTTGAACTTTATATTGCTTACCACCATTTTTAATAATTGCGTACATATACGGTCCTTAAATCTTTATAATTCTACTAAAAAAGTTCGCAATTATATCCAAAAAAGCTTTAAGTTTTATTTAAACCTTAACTAAAGCTATAGCGTCTATCTCAACTAGTGCGTTTTTGGGTAATGTTTTTACCGCTACGGTTGAGCGAACTGGTTTATGAGAGCCAAACGCTTTGGCGTAAACTTCATTTACAAGGGCAAAATCATCCATGCTCGCCAAAAATATCGTTGTTTTTAACACACTCTCCAATGAACTGCCAGAAGCGTTTAAAACCGCTTCAAGATTTTGCATGACTCTAGTGGCTTGAATGACGACGTCTTCGCGTAAAAGTTCATCTCCACCCTCAGGCGTAAGCGCTATTTGACCAGACGTATAAACCATGCCATTCACCACTACGGCTTGCGAGTATGGACCAATCGCCGATGGCGCGTTTTGCGTTTGTATAAATTTCATTTTTTTCCTTTTATTTCCAATTATTTATCAATGTCTTAAAGACTTTATGCAAATCTTCAACTTCACTTCGAGTAGTTCTCTCATTGATGGAGTGAATAGTGTCGTTTTTTACGCCAAACTCTATGACGTCTATGCCTACTGGAGCCATAAACCTAGCGTCGCTTGTTCCTCCGGCGGTAGAGTGTTTTGGTTTAATCCCCGTTACCGTTTCTATCGCTTTATCTATATTTTTCACCACTTTCGTATTTGTATCTGTCTTAAAAGGGTAAGAGCCTTGCGTTAAACGAAGTTCATAGTCCAAGCCATTAAAACGCTTTGCCACAAATAAAACAATTTCATCTTGAGTCGTTTTCGTATTGTTTCTTACGTTGAACATCATTTTAAGATCGTTTGGCGTTACGTTCGTCACTTCCATTCCCGAACGAATATCGGTTATCACTAATTTGCTTGGCGCGAAAAACTCGTCGCCATCGTCTAAATCGACTCCAGCGATAGTTGACAAAACGGCTGAAATATTGTGAATTGGATTTATCGCCTTCTCAGGATAAGCCGCATGACCTTGTTTTCCTTTTAGAGTCAAATAGCCATTAATCGAGCCTCTTCTCCCAACTTTTATCGCGTCGCCGAATCTCTCTTCACAAGTAGGCTCCGCGACAACCACAAAATCTGGAAGCAACTCATGTCGCGCTAAATATTTCAATACTTCGACCGTTCCATGCGTCGCTTCGCCCTCTTCGTCTGAAGTCAACAGCAAAGACAACGTTCCATTAAACTTTTTTGTTTCTTTAAGGGCTTGCACGAACGCGGCGACGCCACTCTTCATGTCTTGCGCCCCCCGACCATATATAAAACCATCTTTTTCTATGGCTTTATACGGATCGCTATCCCAGCCTTTACCCGCTGGAACGACGTCTACGTGACCCGCAAAAGACAAATGATCGCCCTCTCCAAACTTTTTATAAACAAAAAGATTTTTTACGTCTTCTTTGTCTATCCTAATGGCTGTAAAATCCAGTAAATATCTCTCTATAAAATCGAGTAATCCACCATCGTCAGGCGTTTCACTCTTTGATTCCAATAAAAATTTAAATAGTTCAATAACCTGCATTTTAATGGGATGGATTGTCGTAAAAAATATATGGCGTGGAGTAATTGCTTATCTCAAAATATAATTTTTTCTCTCCCTCGTCAACTTTATAATTTTGATTACTGTCTAAATAACCATATCCATATCTATAATTTCTAGAAACCGTTCCATCTGTGGAAATTGCAGTCGATAATTTGTCTATCTTTATAAATCTTTGCACAAGTTTATCACCCATGTAAATATCTAAAACGCCATTGGTTCCCGTCCAATTTTGAATACTTCTGCCAAGTTTATTTTGCGTTTCTTGCGTACAAGCGCTAAAAATGACAACGAGAACTAAACTCAATGCGACCACTGTTTTTTTCATAATGTCTCCTAAAATAAATTTTTTAACCATTTTTCAAAACTCTTAACGCTTCTTCTTCATTATCGGTTCTCATCAACGATTCGCCAACTAAAAACGCGTCAACTCCCGCCTTGCTTAAATCTTCCAATTGTCCATGTTCGTAAATTCCACTCTCAGCCACTATTACTTTACCGTTTGGAATCAGTGGAATAAGATCATAACAAAGATTCATGTTCATCTCAAACGTTTGAAGATTTCTATGGTTTATGCCAATTATATCGCTTCCGGCATAAATCGCTTTGATTAAATCAGGCTTATCATGCACTTCCACCAAAGCTTCCATGCCCAAATGTCTAGTGTAGTTTAACAACTCTTTGAGCTCTCCCTTAGAAAGCGCGGCCGCAATGAGTAGGATAAAATCCGCTCCATGAACCATAGCTTCTAGCACTTGATACTTCGAAACGATAAAATCCTTGCGCAGCAACGGTATGCCTACGTAACGACGAATCCCACCCAAATAATCAAGAGAACCTTGAAAATAATGTGGTTCGGTTAGAACTGAAATAGCGCTCGCCCCGCCCCTTTCGTAAGCTTGAGCGATCGCAAGCGGGTCAAAGTTTTCTCTTATGACGCCTTTAGAAGGGGAAGCTTTTTTCACTTCGCTTATTATTCTATACGGGTCTTCCTCGGTGGCCGTTAAAAAAGGGAAGACGTCCCTTGGTTGTCGCGCGTTAAACGCGAGTGAACGGCCAAGCCAATCAAGAGAAAACTTTTTTTCTCGTTCGACTAAATCTTCTTTTGTTCTTTTTATTATTTCATCTAAAATCATTTTTCATTTGCACCTTTTTTATTTTTTAAACAATCGTTTATCTGATTTATATGCACTCGAACTTCCGGATCGTCTCCGCCCTCTAAAGTTAGGACTTTATCCATAATCGCTTTAGCTTTTTTACAATTATCAAGCTTATAGTAACCCCAAGCTAAAGAATCAAGATAAAACGCTGAATTTGGTTCAAGCGTTAAAACTTCTTTTATGTATTCCATCCCTTTACGAACGTCCAAATTATGATCTATCAACACATAGCCTAAATAATTTTTATATATAGGACTATTATCTTCTTTTACGACGGTTTCTAGTTTTCTCACCACGCTGTTTAAAACTGTCATATCGTCTTTGTTTCTACTACTTTCATATTCGTAAATTGCGCTTTGTCCGAGAAACGCGATGTCGCCACTGCTAGAATAAAGCTTGTCGGACAAAGGAAAAGCTTTTTGATAATTTTTTGTATATATGTAAAGCTGAAGCAGCGTCTCTTCATCCGTTTTTGACTTCTCTAAAAAACTTATCATTTTTACATAATTTTTTTTATAGCCATAGATTTGAATAATGTTCTTGGCGACCTCTTCGTCTTTTGTCGCGTTGTACAATCTCAAAGAAGTTTCAAGAGTGCCGTCAATATTATTTTCATTGCTGTAAAATCCCACAAGTCTGCCACATATAAGTTTGGAGCAGCCCTTAATTCTACTATGCGTTTCAAGCTGGGCAATTGCGTCTTTCTTGCGATGTAAATTAACGTACATAATGATTGACATTTTATCTAGCACGTTTTCATTATAATCTTTAACGTAGGCGCTTTCCAAATACTTTAGAGCTATGTCATATTTGCGTTGCTTGATGTATATGTCGCTGAGCAATATGTAATCATCAATGGATTCCGTTTTTTTCACCAACTCCGTTGATAAAACTATCGCTTCATCCAATTTTTGCATCTCTATCAACGCTATGATTTTAAATCTTATTAATTTAGGATCGCTTATTGAAGCTTTTGTTTTTTCATCAACCAAATCGATGACTTTTTGATTTTCCTTTGCGACTATATCATTGTTTAATGAGCGATACAAGTAATTGATTTTATGAGATTTTTCATATAAAACCGAAAAAAGTTCAGAAGCGGATTTATTGTCTTGTATTTGTTCAGCGCGCAAAGCGAAAAGAATATACACGTCTTCTTCTGGAAACGTTTTTTTACTTGCGTTAAGCTTTTTTGAGGTTTTATTTGGAGTAGGTTCTTGCTGACTGCAGGAAATGAAGAGAAGCGAGATAAAGAACAAACCAATAAAAATTAAAAATTTACTATGCATCTACAATTCCTGGACACTCTTCTTTTAACTCTCCCACTCGTGATTTAAAATAATCCCAAAATGGAAACGTTTTACACTGTAAAGGGCGAGCTTCATATATCTTGCAACCATTGGTCGCCCTATCATAAAAAGCGCATTCATAAGAGTCGTTAAACTTATTCTCTTTTATTGAATATTTATAATCTTTTTTAAAGAGATATTTTACGCTAAAATCATTAACGCTCAGTTTTAGCAAAGTTGATATTGACGTTATTTCACTCATAGTGACAAAGATGTATCCACTCTCGCCTGTACAGCATTTCCCAGCGCAGGTAGCGCATGCCGAGCTATCAAAAGCGTAAGGAAAAGACTCTTTTTTAATTATATTTGACATTTAACGCTCTGTGTATTTGCTCTATCATAAATCTCTTTCGCCTTTTGTGAAAACTCATTACCATCAAAATTTATAAATGGCGGCATGATTCTCATCATGGATTTAGAACCGTTTCTTGCATGAATCAAAACAAGAGAAGCCGTTCTATCTATTTTTGGATGTACAAACTGCACGTCAACAATTTTTAATTTTGCTTTCTCCAACTCCACGCATATGAGAAAAAATTGCGTCGCGTCATAGCAAAATATGAAATGCGAATGAGGCTTGAGCAAACGCGACACTTTTTTAAAAAACGAGTTCAACGGCAAATTGACGTTATACCTTGCGCTAAACAGCGTCTCATCGTCACTTTTTTGCGCGCCATTTGGATAAAAAGGCGGGTTTGAAACTATGTAATTATATTTCTTGCTCTCATCCAATTCCAAAAAATCACCCTCATGCATCTTATAAGCTATTTTATTCACTCTTGCGTTTATTTTGGCGTACTCTATGAACGCTTTTTGCTTTTCTACAGCTTCAAGAGTAACCTTGACATTGTCATGCGCGACTAAAAGCCCTACTATGCCACATCCCGCGCCAACGTCAAGCATCGTTCCTTTTGGCTTAAAAGAGTTTATAAAATCATAAAGGAAAATAGAATCACTGTTATAACAGTAGCCTGATTCTGGTTGATAAAGAAGCATATAAAGGACCTTGAGTTATAATTACGCAATTATATCAAAGAGGCATTAAATTATGATTATTATTCCAGCTAGATTAGCGTCCACAAGATTTCCACAAAAAGTTTTAGTTGATATAGGTGGACTGCCTATGGTCGTGAGAACAGCTAAAAGAGTTGCTCACTTAGACAGAGTCGTTGTCGCGGCTGATGATGAACTAATTGTTAAAATTTGCAAAGAGCATGGCATAGAAGCCATGTTAACGTCTACGACGCACAAAAGCGGAACCGATAGAATTCATGAATGCGCAACGATACTTCAAGTGGACGATGATGAAATAATCATAAACGTTCAAGCCGACGAGCCTTTTATAGAACCCGACGTAGTTGAATCTCTCATGAGTAAACTTAAAGAGTTGCAAGACTCAAATGAGCCTTTTATTATGGGTAGCTGTTACAATTCCATTAACGCCGAATCTGCAAAAGATCCAAACTTGGTTAAAGTCGTATTGGACAACAAAGAAAACGCCATCTACTTTTCACGTTCGCTCATACCATACAATCAAGGCGGAGGCGCAAAATATTTTGGACATATTGGGATTTACGGATTTTCTAAAAAGAGTTTAAAAGAGTTTTGTTCTTTACATGACGCGCCAATTGAAGACATAGAAAAATTAGAGCAGCTTCGCGCGATATATCATCAAAAAAAAATTGTCATGGTCAAAGTCTCTAGTACTGGCTTTGGAATAGACACGGCAGAAGATTTACAAAGAGCTATAGAGATTTTTCTCTAAAGCTATCTACTAGGTTTTATATATATCGTATAGTCTCCAAACTGCTCAATCATTGAGAAGTCATGTTTTTGGCAAAAAGTTGTTCTCATTTTTTCCATAATGGCTTGAGCCTTCTTTTTTGCTTCTTCACTTGTCTCAAACTCTTGACTTTGAAAAATACCGCTTTTCACAAAACAACTACAACTATTTTGAACGTTTACTGTATACATGTCTTAAGTTCCTTAAAAATCAAAAATATCGTCAAAATCTTCATCGCCAGCCGAGCCAACTTCATCCATGGTTAGCATGCCGATAATGGTTTGACAATTAACGACTATCGTGTCGTTCATAAAATCTACGCTAGGCGCTCCCGTATGAAATGATTTTTGAATCCAACTTGACAAATCATTGCTAAAGGCGGAGAACATAGGTCCCAAGTCTTCCGCATTTTTGGTAAATTCTTCTATGTGCGAAGCCAAATTTTTTGACAAATCACTCAAAGCGTTGGAGATGGGATAAACTTCGGCATATGCGGATAAAATTCCACTAACTCTATCTAGGTGGGCGCACATTTCAATAATGTCATTAGCGTCTAAAGCTCCTCCTCCAACTAAAAGCATTAAGGAGTTTAAATTATCCGCGTATTCTTCTAAATCTAACAAATCATCAGAATCCATATAATCAAATACTTCTAAACCTTTTGACGCTTCAAAAGTTTTAGTTGCGACATCCATGTTTTTCACAAGAGGAGCAATGGGAGCCGCAGATAGAGTAGACGTAACAACCTCTACTTGTTTATCTACGCTATACTGTTTTTCTGTAACTAATTCAAAAGAAATTTTGTTTTCGGTAAGTTTATAACCATCTCTGATACTATTTTTTATTATTAGCAACTCTATAATTTTTTTTGGCAACACATCAATATTTACTAAAGTAAAATATTGTTTAGTCTCGGATTCTTCTATGTACAGTTTGGCGCTATTTGAGAATTTCATCTGTTTCTCAACTATGGAGACTATTAAACGAACGACGTCACTTAAAAAATGTGATTTCGCTCTCGCGTTTAAAAGAAAAAATTCCCAAAACTCAGCTAAAGAGTCTTCTGAATCCAATGTAAACGTAGTATGCCTACTAAAAACTTTGTTTGTGTATAAATTGATTGTATGTTTGCTAACGCTTTCATGTTTTCTCGACTCTATCAAAGATATGTAATTTTTAAGCCTAGAGTTAAAAACATCCGCATCCACTGGCTTTGAGACGTAATCTTCAGCTCCATTATTTAAAATACTTCTTCGCTGTTCGACGTCGTCCACGGTAGAGACCGCAATCACCATAACTTTATTATTTTCTGAACGAATTATCCGACTAGCCTCAATGCCATCCATATTGGGCATGTTTATGTCCATGAAAACAAGTTCATAATTTTTCTCTCTGGACTTTTGGACGGCAATCAGTCCGTCCTCCGCTTCATCCATGTCAAAATGAACCATAGCGTTTACGGCTTGATACTCATCTAAAAGAGCTCCCATTATCATTCTATTTGTTCTATTATCATCTACAATTAGGACTTTCACAATCTCTAGCCTTTTACTTCAAGTTTTGCCAATATTTCTGACACGCATCTACTATAATCTTTTAAGCCTTTAGAACGTTTCGTATCTAGCGTTATAGGCGTTCCTGTTTCAAACTGCTGGGCAAGTTTTATATCTATCCCAATGGGAGATAATAGTTTACTCTTGCCAAAAGATATTTTTACTTTTTCTAGAGAATCTTTATGTTCATTCACATGAGGATTAAACATGACGGGAAGTATAAAAACCTCTGCGATTTTTCTGTTAAAATCCGACGCGCTCTTGTAGAGGGCTCTCATCATTTGACCTACCGCCACAACGCCTAAATGATGAGGGACGAAAGGAATCAAGACAATATCCGCAACTTCAAGAGAATTTTTTAAAAGCGCGTCAAAAGTTGGTGGAGTGTCAATAACGCAGTAATCAAAAAAGTCTGCGATTTTTTCACGTTTAAACCTATTTTTCAAGACGCCACTCAAATCTGAGTAGTCATAAACGTCAAAAAAAACAAGAGCCGGAGACAACGTGAGATTTTCATGAACGGTTGGGATAAAAGTTTCACTTAAAGTTTTACCATCAAAGATGGAGTGAACGCCAAGATGCTCGTCCAAGTCGCAACCAACTCCAATGGAAGCGTGACCTTGGGTGTCAAAATCTAGAAGTAGTACTGAACCATGTTTTGCTAAGCCACTTGCAATGTTCACTGCCGTCGTTGTTTTAGCGGAGCCACCTTTACGGTTGCTAACTACAATGGTTTTCACTAGTGTCGAATCCTTCCAATACGGTTTGAAAAAGCTTTTTATTTTCAGAAAAATCATATCTACACGTATAATTCTTTTTATACGCCATTATTAATTGAATGACGGCTAAATGAATGTCATCGCATTCGTGAAAATTTAAAGAAACCTCGTTTGGGGCTTGTTCTTGCAAAAAATCTCTAAATAAAACGACTTCATCTTCATAAATAACCGACGTGAAAGTAGCTTCGCTATTTTCATATGTAATTGCCATTTATATCTCCTTAACTTGGAATGCGAACTGTTTTGATAACGTTTATTAAAACGCCGTTTAAATCTAAGACGCCATCTAACTCTAAAGATTCCGTAAATTCATCCTCTTCGTTTGAATGCATGATACTACTCTCTTGCGCATGAGCTATGTCTTCTATAATGTCAACCTTTATGGCAAAAACTTTCCCAGCGTTTTCATAAATAATCAACTTTTGCAATGAGTTCGCTACAGTGTCGAGTTGATTTACAAAAGTGTCCAAAGCGCCCATGGTGTGCCCATAAATGTTGTTAATATCCACGTCTAGAATTCGTTTGGCTTCGACTTTATTATGTCTATACATTTCTATGGCGTCGCCACCACGATGATGTAATTGCTTATGATACTCTACCAACTCTCTAAATATAATGCTCATGCTATCATCGTAAGAGTTAAAAGCGTCAATCCATTTCCCCAACTCGCACATATGTGGATTTGTTGTTTTTGTAAATTCACTGCCTGTGTTTATAGCCACTTTTAAAGATTCAACCCAAGCCCCATGCGCCACTTTGAACTTTGCAAACAAAACTTTCAACTCTTCATCATAACTATTCATCCCAATAAGTTTTCGAAAACTTAAAACTTTGATAACTTTATTTTCATGGCTCATCATGCCATCAATAAATTTATTAGAACTAGGGATATTTGTCAAACTTTCCGCTTGAATAATTCTCTGAATATTCTCAATTTTAATTGCATATCTATTTGTATCTACTCTAAAAACTATCAAATCTATCATAATTTAAGTTCCTTTTACTTGAATTGCCCTAAGCAACGTTAATCTCTTCTTTTAACTTTTGCGAAATTCCTAAAAGCCCTAAAGGATCTATAGCCATAATTATCTGTCCATTCCCCAAAAGAGCCGTACCACTAAAGAGTGGATGACCTTCCAAAATTCCAACAAGGGGCTTTTGAACAACGTCTAACTGTCCTAAAAACTTATTTACTACGACAGCCAAAAGATTATCTTTGATATTTAGGACGACAATGGATAAAGGCTCGTCTTTCATCATCTCTTCGTTAAGCATAGATTTGATAAATAAGAGAGGAATCACTTCACCTCGTATATAAACAAACGGTTCATTATGGAGATATTCAATCTCTTCTCTTTCAAGTTTTACGGTTTCGGATACGCTATCCATTGGAAGTCCATAATGAATGTTATTCATCTGAATATGTAAAAGTGACGTTACCGCTAAAGACATTGGAATAGCTAACGTAATGACTGTGCCATGATTGGCTTTAGTTTTTATGTTGATGCTTCCGCCAAAACTTTCTATCGACTTTTTAACGACGTCCATGCCTACGCCACGACCACTAAACTCGGTAATTGCTTCAGCCGTTGAGAGACCTGGAAGCAAGACAAGTTCCGCCTTTTCATCTTCACTTAGAGAGTCTAACTGTTCTGCGCTCATAAGTCCCTTTTCTAAAACCTTGCTCGCGACTCTATCTACGTTTATGCCCGCTCCATCATCTATAATTTCAATTATGATTCTATCAGATTGAGGATACGCTTTTAAAGTTACCGTGCCGCTAGCGCTTTTTCCTTTTTGCTCACGCACTTCAGGAGTTTCTATACCGTGGTCAAGAGAATTTCTCATGATATGAATCATGGGATCGGCAAGCATCTCTATCATGTTCTTATCTAAGGTTGTCTCTCCCCCAGACATTTCTAGTATAACTTTTTTATTGAGTTTTTTAGCTATGTCGCGCACAAGTTTTGGATACCTGTCAAATACGTAAGAAATAGGTAGCATTCTCATGCCCATGATTAAATCTTGAAGTTGTTCCGAGAGGCGATTAATAAAAATATATTTTTCCATTATCTCTCGTTTAATAACCGCATGAGTCATTCCAACAACGTTATCAGCCAAATATGGAAGTGAATTTTTAGCGACTAAAAGCTCTCCAACTACATTCATGAGAGAGTCAATTGATTCTTGATCTATTTTGACTGTTTTTCCAACAACCGCTTTTTTAGTATCTTCTTTTAGTGATTCTTGTTGTAGCTCTTTTTTATACGTTGCCACTATAGGAGCAGGCATAGATTCTAAAACTTCAGTTGCAATTTTTTCAGTTTTATTAGTTGGCGTCTCCAGCTTAACAACTGCTCTATCTTCTTTTTTAGCGCTATTTATGCCAAGGTGAGATTCTAAAAATGAATTAATTTCATCTTTTGATTCAAAATTGCTTGGCATGCCCTTAACAAACTTAGAAGTTTTAGAGAGTATCACGGCCACTCTCTTAATTTCATCATCACTGTTCACATACTCTAAAGACTTGTACTGTTGCATTAAAATCTCTTGAGCTCTCTCTCTTAAATTATCAGTAATCTCTATATTCTTTTGAACTATTTCAACAGTTTGCATAGACTCTTCATCGCTGCTTTTTTCATTAATGATTTCTTCATGATCGGTATTTTGGATTATCTCAACCGTACCCTCTCCCCCATCGGAAGCGTATTGTTGACCTTTATATAAATTATCAAAAAAAGAATTCAAACGAGTAGTGTCTTTTTCATCGATTAATCCCACAATGTCCAAAAATCGCTGAAGTTGAAAAGATTGGATTGTCTCCGATCCAACCAATTCCATAGAGTTTTTAACTTCATCCGCAATTGTCGCCAAATCAAAGTCGTCAGCTATGCTTCTCAACTCTTTCAAAGAGTCTATATTGTGTCCAACGTCTCCATCTTTGATTTGTAAAAGCGTTTGAACGTCCAGAGGGAGAAGTTGTAATTCGTCTATAAAATTGAACAAAGACTCTTCAATCTCTTCATATGTGGCGTATATGTACGCCACTATCTGCGACTTCAACAATAGACCGTCTTCATCTTCCGTACCGCTTAGAACAGATTTCGCGTTTTCATCACTCATGCACGAATAAACGCCTAAAACTTTATCCCCTAAAAGAGAGAGGGTATAAACGGGATCGTTGCCATATACCATGCAAGATTCATCTACGTCAAAAAGAATGGCGTACAAGTTTTCACGTTCACAAAATTCTTTGTCAATCTCTTTATTTACAAATGGTATCTTTACTGAGCTAATGTTTGCCAGCGTAGTTAAAGGAATGTTTATAAGGGCAAGCTTGTCTGAGACTGGTGAAAATGGAATTTCCCAAACTATTTCTCCTTCCATCTCTTTACCCATTTGTTTGGTCAACTCTAAAACAATGCGATTAACGGTTTCTTCATCCGCGTCTACAATATCGCCTGTCTCTTCCGCCGCTTCCACAAGATTCATAACTTCATCAAAAGCGTCATAGAGAGCGGCAGTCATATCTGCCGCAAACTTAAGTTTACCACCACGTAACATGTCTAATAAATCTTCTGCATGATGAGTGATATTTTTAACAGACTCAAAACCCACAATTCCACTACCACCTTTTAAAGTGTGCGCGGCGCGAAAGACAGAATTGAGAAGTTCTGGATCGTCTCCTCCTATCTCTTCAATATTTTGATCGATAAAGGCTAGGTTTTCTCTGGCTTCGCTTAAGAACTGTTCTAATAATGGGTCCATCATATCTCCTTAACTTTTCACTAAAATATCTATATAAGCTTGAAGTTGCTCTGGCTTCACGGGCTTTGTCTCAAATAAATTAGCGCCAACTTTATACGCGTTGACTATATCTTCCTCTTTTGCCTGAGTTGTTACCATAATTACGGGAACAAACTTATTATTGCGTTGCTTTCTCAACTCGCTTATAAAAGAATACCCATCCATAATTGGCATATTGACGTCAACTAGATATAGATCTATACCAGCGTCCAAAGTTTTTTCAAGCGCTTCCATTCCATTTTCAGCTTCGACTATGTCAAGTCCCATGGACTTTAGTATAGCTCCATGGTAATTTCTAACAGTTTTAGAATCATCCACAATCATTATCGTCGCCATTACACCCTCCTAAAAAAATTCTATTTCGTCACTATCTGAACTATTTTGAGCAGATTTGCCGGAGAATCTACTTCTTTTCTCTTTCGCTTCTTTTAACGTAGCGGTAAACTTTACTTGCAATTTCTTTAAACTGTCATTCGCTAAATTTTCATCACTCTTTTGCGCATGCAAAAAAATGTCAATGCTCTTTCTCATGCTATTAATCGCTTCTATGCTAGCGTTCAATTGTTGCGTTATTATATCTTGATACTGCAGCGAAGTGGATATCTCTTCATCAATCTCAAGATGATTTTTTTCTATGAAATTACTCATTTTCATCAAAGAGTCAGTCGAAAGTTCTATTACGCTTTCCTGGACGTCTCTAATATGTTCTAATAAATCGTCAACTGACTTTAATATAAGCATGTTTAAACCTTTATCTATGCGGGAAGTCTTAAAACTCTAGTTATCGCTTGTTTTAATTGCGCTGGATTAAATGGCTTCACAATCCATCCCGTAAGACCCAACGCTTTACCCTGCTCTTTTAATTCAACTTTTGTTTCAGTCGTTAACATCAAAGTAGGCGTTCTACTCGTCGAACTCACCGCCCTTAACTCTTTTAAAAACTCCAAACCATTCATAACTGGCATATTTAAGTCGGTAATTATTAAATCTGGCTTCATCCCAGCTTTGATTTCCGCCAAGGCGACTGTAGCTTCCGTATATTGTTTAACTTCTATTGGCATTGAATTTGTCACCATTCTTGTTGAAGCTAAGGCTGTTTCACTATCGTCTACGAATATTACTAATGGCATTTATTTCTCCTATTTTTGATAAATTAAAGTACTATCTATTTTTTTTGCGTTGAAAACCGAAACTATTCGGCTCATATATTCGGCATGTCCCAAAAGAACGTAGCCACCTGGATTTAACATATCATAAAACGTCATAGCAACCTCTTTACGAGAAGCGTCGTCGAAATAGATAAGCATGTTTCTAGAAAATATAACGTCGAATTTTCCAAGAGCTCTCATTTGCGCTTTGTCGAATACGTTAACGACTTTAAAGTCAACGGTTCCATGTAAATCTTCACTAAGTTCGTACCCTAAGGCTTTTTTCTTAAACCATCTGTTTAAAATAGATTTTGGTATCGCATGGACTGAACGCTCTGTAAACTTTGAAGATTTAGCTTTTGCTATTACCGTTGAATCTATGTCAATTCCAATCACTTCAATATCTCTTTGTTCAACCACGGTTCCTTCTTCTAAAATATGCAAAATCATAGAGTATGGTTCCTCACCTGTTGAACATGGCGAAGACAAAATGCGGAGCGGTTTACCTGAGAGCATTTTTTTGTTAAGTTCTGGCAATATGGTATTGGCTAAGACTTCAAACTGCTCTTTTTCTCTAAAAAAATATGTTTCATTTACAGTTATTCCATTCATAAGTTCTTGGAACTCCGAGCCTTCTTTATCTTCAAAGCGTAACTTGAAAAAATATTTTCTAAAACTATCAACGTTTAAGTCTTTCGCGCGCTTATCTATAAACTTCGCTAATTTGTCAAAATGTTTGGCTTCTTCTAAATATATACCACTTTTTCTGTATATAAATTCACCAATTTTTGCAAAATTATCTGATGACAAAAGATATGACATTTACATTATCCTTTAATCATTTTAATAGCGTCGTTCACCGCAAACTCAGCGTAAAAGTCACCAGCAAATCGTTCTTTTAGAGATTGAAGAAGTTCAATGTCTTCAACTTCCCCAATCTCTCCCATGTAATCGACTGCAGTCATGGCCACGTTGATGTCTGATTCAGTCTCCAACAATTCTATCAACATGTCACGAGACTCTGAAAAATCCACGTCGCCTAAAACATTAATTGCAAAGATTCTAAGGTCCTTGTCTTCTCCTATTAAAAACTTAACTATATAGTATTTAATCGAATCTCCAAAGTTTCTTAGCATTGAAATACCGAGATTTCTTAAATAAGCGTTTTGTAATTTTAAAAGATCCATGATCTTTTCAATAGGAACCTCATTAACATCCATATTTGATATGATTGAAGCTATTTTTGTACATATTTCTTTATCTCCGTCTTCATGATTCATGTAAGAGACTAAATACTCCACGCCGCCAAGTTTTGATATTTCTTCCACGGCGTAGTCTTTTCTATAACTATCATTATTTTTCTCAAAAAATTCGATAGCGTCCTCAAGAGTAAAAAAAACGGGTAACTCTTCTATAGCTTGCTTTGAATGTTTTTTTAGTAAGGCCATTTATGTCTCCTTTATTTCAGGGTCGCTATTTTTTTTAATATATTTTTAAAATCTAACTGTTCCATGATTCCACCGCGTTCATAAGCTTCTCGTGGCATTCCATAAACAGTGGCGCTCTCTTCGCTTTCGCCTATAGTATAAGCGCCCTCATGTCTTAGCCTAACAATCGCGTCCGCGCCATCGTCTCCAATACCGGTAAGAATTACCCCTACAATATTTTTGCCTTCAAATACTTCCAACGCGCTATTCATCATGTCGTTAACGCTTGGTTGAAAGAAACTTTTACCTTTAACTTTCTCTTCTCTTATGACAATTTTACCAGATACTTTTTTTGCGAAGTTCATATGAACTCCGCCTCGAGCCACGTAAATATTTCCTGGAATCAGTTCCATATTCTGCGCGCTCTCATGAACTGGCAACACGCTCGCGTTATCTAATCTTTGAGCGAACGCTTTAGTAAATTGTTCTGGCATGTGCTGAACTATGCATACGGGATATTTGTAATTAGCCGGCAAAGAAGCGCAAATTTGTTCAATAAGTCCAGGACCACCCGTAGACGAACCAATGAGAACCACCTTTGTAATATCCAAAGAGGAGTGTTTTTGCTCTATTGTTTCTTTTGTTACAGTTGCCCTTTTCCTCTCTCTAATGGGAGGTCGCGCCACGTTGCGCTTTAATCGTCTAGGAGAAATTATACTCAGAGTTTTCACTTTTTGAAGTATGTCTTCACGATTTTCACTTTTGCCAACGTTCATGGTTCCAGGTTTCGCTATGTAATCAACGGCGCCTAAGTCAAGCGCGTCCATAGTAATCGTGGCGTCTTCCGTCGTGAGTGAACTTATCATAAGAATGGGAGTTGGTTGATTATTCATAATTTGTTTAACCGCTTCAATGCCATTCATAATTGGCATATTAATATCCATCGTTATTATGTCATATTGAAAAGAAGTCGCTTTGTCTACGGCTTCTTTACCATTCTTGGCAGTGTCAATTTCAAAATCCAACGTCTGGATTATCTCCGTTAACTGTCTCCTCACTAGCGCTGAATCATCAACGATCAATATTTTTTTTGCCACGGCTAATCCTTATCTAACACTATGTGATTTATATCCATCAAAAGAACTAACCTCTCGCCATTGTTAAGAGACAATACGCTTGTAAAAAGATTATTATCGTCTTCTTTTCTTACGTCTGATTCTTGGATGTTCAAAATATCACTGACGCTATCTACGACAAAACCAATTCTTACGTCATTTATATTGCATATGATGATTTTTGAGTCTTCGTTTATTGTCGTAGGTATGTTCAACTTTTTAAATAGAGAAACGATCGTAATAATCTGACCTCTAATATTTATGATGCCAGCGACGCTCTCACTGCTAAAAGCGACGTTTGTCGTCTCCACCACGTCTATAATTTCATCAACCCCATCAACTTTGAACGCGTATTCTTTGCCCAAAAGTTTAAACACTATTACTTCCATGGCGTATTGGGTAGTTGATTCTTGGGCTAGAACTTTAGAATCAATAAAAGAACTATTTTGAGAAAATATATCTTCTAAAACTTCACTACCAAAAAATGATATTAAGGATTCTTCTCCATGAATTACTCCAGAAACTTTATTTCCTTCAAAGAAGTCATTCATGTACTCTATATTGGAAATAGTGAAATTTTTAATGTCTATAATGTCATCTATAAGCAATCCAACGCGTTTCCCGTCATGCGAAGCGATTAAAATTCTATTTTTATCACTCTTTTTAGCGACGAACCCATAGTAAATTCTCAAATCTATAACTATAAGTAGTTCATCTCTTAAAGTTATTAGCCCTAATACTTCTGAGGAACTACCGGATATACTCGTAATATTAATGTCCGCTAAAATGATTTCTTGAAGGTATTCAATATTCAAAGCGTATTTTTCTCTAAACATTGAGAAAACGAGAAAACGGTTACTGTCTTCTTCTTTTGAGAGTTCTAACTTTGGCTTACCGCCTTTAATCTCTTTAGCCTCTATTTTCACTTTATTTATTTTTGAGATTAATATATCTAAAGAAATAACCTGAATAAGCATATTTTGATATTTATACACGCCAATTATGGGATCATTCTCTTTTTCAATATATTCTATATTTTTTTGTTCTATGACAACGGTGTCATACACTTCACTGACCAGAAGAGCGTTGCTAGCGTGCACGTCGTTTAAACTTAATAATCTCGTCTTACTCGCTTCATATTCTGTCTTCTCAAATCCAAATAAAAGATTGAGATCCAATAAAGATACAATAGCACCTGCAACCGCGCATAAACCCCTAACGCCTTTTGGTTTTAAAGGTAGTTGCATGAGTGATGGAACGCGAGAAATTTGGTTTATATCTTCTGTTGATATTCCATAGTTTTCCATTCCATTTTTAATAATTAGTATCTCTTGTATTTGCATAATAATATATCCAATTAGCCTTGCTGAAGCTCATCCGCCATAACGGCCAACTCTTCAACTCCTTCACCAATGCGTGAAACGGTTTCAATAATAAGTTCACTGGCCTTACGTGACTCCATAGCGTTTCTCGCGCTAAGTTCAACCGCTTTTTGAACCTCATTTACACCAATGGTTACTTGATTTATCCCCTCTAAATTTTGATCATTTACAGATTTAAGGCTTGTGTACCTATCGAGTAAATCGACTAACATGTCTGTTATTCTTAAAATATCTGATATTAAGCCGTCAATTAATTCTTGTTCATTTCCTTGAGATATGAGAAGATTATTCCAATCTAATTTTACAGTGTCTATTTCAGAATTCATGGACTCCACGATATCATTAATTTTCTCTGTATTTGAGCTTGAGTCTTTTGCTAAGTTTCTAATGTCTGAACTAACGACGGCGAAGCCTTTTCCAAAATCACCAGCTCTCGCGGCTTCAATTGAACCACTGATAGCCAACATGTTTAATTGAACTATAGAATTTGAAATATTGCCAACCGTTTTGTCAACGCTTTTTGTCTCTTTGACTATTATGCCTAATTCAGCCGCCGCTTGATTTCCATTTTTGATTGATTCCGTAAACGCGGCGCGAATTTCAACAACAGTGGTCTTAACCACGTTAAAAGAGACTTTAAGCAAGTCGAAATTTCTTCTTGCGATTGAGATAAGCGAGTCAATGTCTTTTGCCGCGTTTAAACTAGCCCCTATTAACTCTTTATTGTTGAGAACGCTTTGATTTGTCGTATGAGA
>CALDOC010000098.1 GCA_937914675.1 uncultured Sulfurimonas sp. | reverse complement strand
ATGTCTACGTTGCTTATGAGTTTTAAAAATCTTTCATAATCATACTTCAGTAGGCCAGGTCTTTTATACTCGGCAAATCTCCTCGCCCAAACAATGGTGAAAACTTCGGGATCAAACATCTTTCCAGTTTGATCCGCGACTTCGTCAAAGAGAATTTTTTTAAGGTGTTTTTTCCTAGCCATAAGCTCATAGTCTTCATGCTCGTCCAAGGCTCTAACTAGTGTCTTATCTGTCCAAAATTTCTTATTTTGAGCATTTGTTATTGAGATGATTTCACACTTATTTTCCACGTTCGCCCACATTTCATTTGAAACGACTCCATGAATCTTTGAAACCGCGTTAGCGCGTTTCGCGGCTCTTAACGCTCCAACGGTCAAGCTAAAATTGTTATCGCTGTCATAACCAGTGATTGTTCTAACCGTTTGCATATCAAGAGTATTAAAAAAGCCCATTTCATGTAAAAAGTTAATATCATGAACTTCGTTGCCGGCGGCTTCTGGAGTGTGCGTCGTAAAAACGACGTGATTTCTCAACTCTTTTATATCTTCAAAACGATTATATAGTTCATAAACAAGAGGAAGGGCATGACCTTCGTTCATGTGATAAATATCTATTTTTTGACCAATTGACTCTAAAACTTTTGTTCCACCAACGCCTAAAACTATCTCTTGCGCTATACGCGTTTTTTGATTTCCATCATAAAGTTTATGAGTGATTGTACGTGAGAGATAATCATTTTCATCCGTATCGGTTGACAGAAAAATCATAGGAGCCGTGCCAAAGGTTTCCGGGCTAAGAAAAAACGCTTTTACAACTACGTCTTTGCCACTAATCTTAACGGTAATCTTATTAGGCAACTCTTCTAAAAAATAATAAAATTTTCTCGTGTAACGAGGTTGAAGACTTCTGTCTTCATGTCTTTCTTGGTCATAATAGCCAAAACTCCACAACATCCCAACACCAATTACGTTTTGTTTTAAATCATAAGCGCTGCGCATATGCGAACCTGCCAAAAAACCTAAACCGCCTGAATATATTTTTAACGCTTGATCTATCGCAAACTCCA